>JAAEKY010000419.1 GCA_024227235.1 Desulfobacteraceae bacterium
CGGATTTCTTTATTACGCTCTCAATCCGATTTTTTTGTTCTGAATCAGAATTTCTTTAGCACAGGAACAAAAATAGGGTGAAAAATAATTGGTAAAACCGCGCTAGATTTAACACCCCAGGTTTGCCCCTACGAGTAATGTATTTACTGAAACCTCGAAAATACTTTTTCGTACCCACATAATTCTTTTTAAATCAACAAATGGACAAAAAACAGCTCATAAAATTATTGCAAGAATGTCCAAGTCTCAGGGAGAGAGAAACTCGTAATTCGTTATTAAAAATGTTGCCCCATCACATTGTTAATCGTATTAAAATGGGTAATACCATTACAGAATCTGTGGTTAATATTGTCGATGCCTGTATGAATTATCCTGATGGCTTAGAACATTTGTTTGAGGCAACGCGCTTTTTTGATGAGAAAACGGAGCCATTCCAAAATTTAAGCGACTTTTTTAAAAACCAAAAATTAATGCCTGAATCTCCGTCGCCTGATATTTTGGCACAGGTAGAAAACACCATCACGGCACTCATGGCGCAACTGCATTTATTATCACAAATCAACGCCCGCGATGAATTTACCCAGCATAATCAAACCAGTCTCGAACGGATTCAAGAGGCGATGATACAATTGAAAAAGTTCCCCGCGCAGACTCATGAATATAGTCGCGTGTCTCTGCGTTTGGGTAGCGCGTTATCTTCAACGGGAGAATTGTTACAAGCGGAACGGTTATTTCAGCAAACCATTGAAAATTCTCAGAATTCTGCGGAAAAGGCATTGGCGCATTTTAATTTATTTCAAGTGCAATTGCGGCGCAAAGCCTATTCAGAATCCCTGGAAAATTTGCAAGCCGCTATCACTGTTGATCGACATTATGCCTTACATGATTTACATAAATATCCCATTGAACGGTTATTGGGTGCGGGCGGAATGGGCTGTGTTTTTTTATGTCAAAACCGAAACCGCTCAAATCGCCTATTGAATCAGCATGAACGAGTGGTGGTGAAATGTTTTTGGGAAAATCCTAAAGGGACACTTGACGAAGTATTTAAAGAACCCTTAATCATGCGCGACATCGCGGGTGACTATATCCCCGAACCCTTAGATTTTGGTTATGTGAATGCGGCTAAACGGGAAAGGGCTTATTTTGTCACGGCGTATATTGACGATGCGATAGATGGTGAAGCGTGGTTAGAAAAATATGGTCCGATGGATTTGAAAACGGGTTTACAGGTAGGTTTACAAATCGCTAAGGGTTTACAGATTGCCCATAACGCGGGAATTTGTCATTTAGATTTAAAGCCCGCGAATATTTTGCTGCTGAAAAAAGACTCAATTTCAGTGAAAATCATCGACTTTGGGTTATCTCAGGTCATGCCATCATTGCGGCAACAAGCAATGACAATGCAAAGACAAACAGAATTAACCCAATTTGGACAAGCGATATTTGGCACTTTGGATTATGCCTGTCCTGAGCAACAAGGCTTTAGTCAATATGGCAAGCCGGGGGTACGATGTGATGTATTTGCCTTTGGAACAACGATGTATCGTTTTTTGACGGGTAAAAATCCGCGCTATTTTCGGGAACGGGATTTGCCAAC
>JAAEKY010000420.1 GCA_024227235.1 Desulfobacteraceae bacterium
CAGACAGTTTCTTTAAGCAGCTTTTTCCATTTTACCCTTGACTAAACTTATCATAGATATCCACTTTTTTTTACAAGATCAATCGAAGATGGTTTGATATAAGAGAATTTGCTGTTTAATTAAATTCTACCGTACTTTCGGGGAGATGGGCAAAAACCCCATCTTGTAATATTCTTTTGAATGACCATATTAAACTAATACAAAACCCTAAAACCTTTAATCGAAAATAAGGGAGAAAATAATGACTCAAAAATTATTCGAACCCATAGCAATGGGAAATATTCAACTAAAGAATAGAATTGCTCTGGCTCCCATGACAAGAGGGCGAGCAGGAGAGAAAAGAATACCCAATGATTTAATGGCCCAGTATTATTATCAGCGGGCATCAGCCGGTTTGTTGATCACTGAAGCCACTGTTATTTCAGAACAGGGGAACGGTTGGATTGACTCTCCGGGAATTTATACAGATGAAATGGTAGAGGGATGGCGAAAAGTCACACAAAAGTTAAAATCAACAGATACACCGATTTTCCTCCAGCTTTGGCATTGTGGCAGAGCATCACACAGTGATTTTCACAATGGACAGCTTCCAGTGTCTGCTTCTGCAGTCAAGCTGAATGGGGATCAGATTCATACCCCTAAAGGGAAAAGATCATATGAAACGCCACAGGCCTTAACTGCTGACGGAATTGAAGCAATCATTCAAGACTACCAAATGGCTGCGATAAATGCGAAAAGCGCCGGTTTTTCAGGAGTAGAAGTCCATGCAGCCAATGGATACTTGATCAATC
Source organism: Desulfobacteraceae bacterium (assembly GCA_024227235.1). Taxonomy (GTDB): domain Bacteria; phylum Desulfobacterota; class Desulfobacteria; order Desulfobacterales; family Desulfobacteraceae; genus Desulfobacula. The sequence goes on from JAAEKY010000420.1 coordinate 792, forward strand.
AATTTTTAGATTCAAAAACCAACCTTCGTAATGATCAATACGGAGGAAGCATAGAAAATAAATATCGTTTTTTAAAAGAAGTGCTTGAGGTCATTTTAAACGTCTGGTCCAAAGATCAAGTAGGGGTCCGTCTCTCACCCAATGGTATTTTTAATGATATGGGAAGCCAAGACTTTAGAGAAACCTTTTTGTATGTGGCTAAACAATTAAACACATTAGATCTTGGGTATCTTCACATCATGGATGGTCTAGCCTTCGGGTTTCATGAAAAAGGAGATCCCATGACACTGGCTGAGTTTAAAAACGTCTATAAAGGTTTGATTATGGGCAATTGCGGTTACACTAAGGACGATGCTGAAGATAGAATCTTAAATTCAAATGCAGATTTGGCAGCCTTTGGTCGCCCCTATATTTCAAACCCGGATCTAGTGGAACGATTAAAAAATAATTGGCCGTTGACTCCATTTGAGGATATGTCTTTGTGGTATACTCCGGGCCCGGAAGGATACACAGATTATACGCCCTATAACTCCTAAGGCATGGTTTGAATGTTTAAGAAGCAGATCGTTTAAAATCGTTAATAAATTGAGCGATTATTTTTGTCAGTCCTTTATTCCAGCCTGAGACAAGTTGATCCGGGGTACTGGATGAAATGGGCTCTTGAACAAAATACGTTTTATTGGAAACAATATTAAAAACATTTTCTATATTTTTTTCTAAGGTCATTCTGATTTCAATAACAGCCTTGGGATTGTCTGATTTTTGAAAATCCCCATAAAGTTTGGTGATTTTACCAGATAATCGATACTTTATCTCCTGTCGCATACTGGTGAGTGCTGGTGTGAAATGACTTGTTTCACAAAGGCTTTCAGTTATTTTTTCTGTGATAAGATTTGCAGGATAACTGACAAATTCATTATAAAAATCGTTTTTGTATTCATTCTTGCTGACTTGAAGAATAAAAGAATGAGAATCAAATGCAGGATTTATTGAAAATTCTTTAACCAGAAGGGCATCCCCATTTCCAATACTATCCTGGGATAAAGGCAGATCAACATTTAGATTAAAATAATTTTTATCGATAGGCTCTTTTTGTAATCCCACACATCCCAAAAAAATATTCAGCAAAACAAACCATCCTATTAAGGTAAAAATTTTCTGTCTCATCAGTCTTTTTTCTCCGTATCGATTCTTTCCGGTGGTTTTTCAAACAAAAGTCTGCCTGGATATCGTTTCAGGTCTTTGCTCATTTGTTTCAAGTTTTCAGAAGTGGTTTCAAGATTTTCCACAATGATTTTGATCTTGTCAGAATTCAGCCAGACCATATTTTCTAGAAGTCCGGATGTCGCAGCAAGGCTTTCCATCAGTTTATCAAGATTTGAAGACAAACTGTCAACCTTTGGAGAAAGTCGGGATTCAAGGTTGGCCGTTAGATTCTTTGTGCTCCCGGCAGCTTCTTGAAAGTCATTTATGGCATTATCCAAAGGATCTTTGGCCTTTTCAACAATGGTCCTTAGTTCTGAAAACGAAACCTGAGCATCTTCCAGAAGGTGTTTGATTTTATCCGATCCGATTGCTGTACTGATTTTTTTATTGGTATCTTTGAGCTCAGTTATCAGTGAAGCTGTAAGCGTAGAAATTGTCTCAATATCAAATTTATTCGCTTTTGTATCCAGCGTTTTTAAAAGACTCTTAATATCTTTAATCATTCCTTTTAAATCAATGGCTGCAAGGTTTTCAAGAATCTGATTTAATGCATCCCCAAACTGCCTCATATTACTTCTTTGTGATGGGATATAGATGTTTTTAGGTGTCCAGGAGATATCGAGCACATCCTCAGGGTTGTCTACGGAATAATCGGTTTCAAGATAAGCCACGCCAGTCAGCCCTTTAAAGGAAAGCCGGACAGACAGACCGTCTTTGATAGCAAATTGGATTCTCTCTTTTGCCGATTTTCCTGTCTGGCCCATGGATATGCTGTCTTCAAGAGATATGATGACCAATACATAGTCAGATTTGGTTTTATAGATCTGGGAAGCGCTTGTAATGGACTTTACCGACCCGATTTTTATGCCTTTATATTTTACCTCAGAACCAATACTTAAGCCTTGTACAGATTCATTAAAACAGGTCTCAGCCAGCATTTCTTTTTTAAAAAATTCGCCTGCGCCGAAAATAATTAATAATGCTGCCCCAAGGCCAAATGCAATAATGACAAACAGGCCAAGTTTAAAATAATTTGCTTTTTGGGTCATTTTTCACCTTTATCGATGGTCCGATTAAAAAAATTATAAACATATGGGTTGCTAAGGTCCTTCTTTAATTGTTCGGATGTGCCGGCGGCAATAATCCCCTTAGCATTTTTTTCAAGCATGATAATCCTGTCGGATATGGTTCCAATACTTGCTAACTCATGGGTGACAACCACAAATGTTATGCCAAGAGAAGACGCAAGATCGGTTATCAGATGATCAAGCTCTGCAGATGTTATGGGGTCCAAACCGGCAGAAGGTTCATCAAGGAAAATTATGGACGGGTCAAGGGCCATAGCGCGGGCTAACGCGGCTCTTTTTTTCATGCCTCCAGAAAGCTCACTTGGCATAAGAAAGGCATTTTTTTCAAGACCGACCAGTTTTAATTTCAGCCAGGCAATATCATCTATGGAAGATTCGGAAAGCTGTGTAAATTCTTTTAAAGGCAGTTGGATATTCTCCATTACGGTCATGGAACCAAATAAGGCACCACTTTGAAAGGCAACACCAATTTTTTGCAGGATAAGATTTTTGTGTTTACCCGTAGCAGATGAAAGATTTTCGTCCAAAATGATAATATCACCGGAAATGGGGGGTAAAAGTCCAATCATATGTTTGAACAAGGTACTTTTTCCACATCCTGATCCGCCAAGAATGACAAACACTTCGCCCTTGAACACCTCAAAACTGACATTTTCAATAATCGGTGTATTGTCATAACCTGCATACAGGTTTTCTACTCTTATAGCGGTTCCTGTTTGTTTCATATGCCTATATAATAATAAATAATTGAAAAAATACCATCAAATATGGCGATCAGGACAATGCCGGTAACCACCGCACGGGTGGTTGAGATTCCCACTGCAGAGGGTCCGCTTTGGGTCTGATATCCTCTGATGCACCCGGTGGCGGCAATCAGAATTCCAAATACAAAGCATTTTAACAATCCGCCTGCAAAATCATTCCATTTTACAAATGATGCAATTTGGTTGTAATAGGAGATAATGGGATATCCCATGGACGTAATCACAAGAGCACCACCCAACATCCCTAAAAGATTTGAAAATATCGTTAACAAAGGAGTAATAAACGTTGATGCAATAATTCTGGGTACAATCAGGAATCTGATCGGATCAATTCCCATAACGGTTAGTGCATCAATTTCTTCGTTGATTCGCATGGTACCGATTTCAGCGGCAAAAGCAGAAGAAGATCTACCCGCCAAAACAATGGCTGTCATTAAAGGCCCAAGCTCTCTTACCATGGAAATACCGATCAGATTGGCCACATAGAGTTCTGCGCCGAACATTCGCATGGGAATAGCCGCCTGAAAGGCCATGACAAGGCCGACGATAAAGCTGATCAGCGCCACAATGGGAAGCGCATCAACACCTGCTCTTTCAGCAACGATAAGTGTATCAGCCCATCGAATTTTAGTGGGGTGCTTAAGGCTTTGAATCAATGCCCAGGTGATCTCTCCGGTATATGTGATAAATTCTTTTGTTTCTATTAAAACATCTGAAGCGCTTTTTCCTTTTTTTTCTACAAAAGAAAGCGCTTCAGGTATTTGATCTGAATAGTCTTTTTGTTGAAGCGCCTTTGCCAGATCGACAAGCGTTGAAAATTCCGATTTTAAATTGATGATGGAAATATCCTTAAAGCCTTGGCGTTTACCAAACATTTTCAGGTGACTGATAAAGGTTGCCCCTGCCGTATCCAGATAGCTGACGTCTTCTAAATCAATGATAAGATTTTCACAAGTTGCGCGACTAATTTTTTGGCTGACATTTTGTAAAAGAGTTGCGGTCCCTGTTGAATCAAGCCTGCCGCTAATAGCGATTATGGCGTTTGAATCATTTATTGAAATATTAAATTTAGGCAAATCAGTCATAAGGAGTCGGCTTAAATTCGTGTATATTTTACCAAGGGCTCAATACTCGTTTAAAGGCTGTATAACACAGTTAGCTGATATTATTCAACTTTTCATAAGATAATACGCTTAACCCGGATATTTCATAACCTAAAGGTCAGACCCAAAAACGATTCTGCTTTAGCTGTATGGCTCAGGACGCGAAGTCGTAATCCTTTACTGCGAGGGGCCTGTAACGCAGCAGATGAAGTAAAATCGATTTGCCCGAAGGGTGACATCTTCTAAAAATGATTGAATCAAAACCATAATACGCTGATATAATTCAATATCTTAATAAACATTGGTAATATTGTCATGAAATATCCGGGTTAGGTTTTTCTTTTTACAGCAAGCGTAACCCATTCATCTTGGTATTCTTTGTCAATGATAAGGAGGTTGTTGGCCTTAAGAGCTGAAACGACATCATTTAACCGCTCTTTGATAATGCCTGAAAGAACAATGATGGTGTCGATTTCAGCTCTTGCTGATATTAGTGGCAAAATATTAACAATAACCTGCGCAATAATGTTTGCAGCTATAAAATTAAATGGTTTTGAATCTGTTAAATCAAGTGTCGCGCATTTAAGATCAACCCGATCCGTATCAATATCATTTTTTAATAAATTTTTTTGGCTCACCTTTATGGCAACCTCATCATTATCAATACCTAAAAGATACCCGGCACCGAGTTTGGCAGCCGCAATCATTAAAATCCCTGACCCGGTTCCAATATCAAGAAAGGTTGAACCCGGCCGAAGATGCCTTTCAATCAATTTGATGCACATGGCTGTTGTCGGGTGTGTGCCTGTGCCAAACGCCATCCCGGGATCAAGATGAATTACAATTTCATCGGGCCGGGCAACATGGCCTTTCCAGGCGGGTTTAATGGTAATCTTATCTGTAATCTGGGTGACGTGAAAATATTGTTTCCAAGCATCTGCCCAGTCTTTTTCATCCACAACCTGGGTTTTAATATCCACCTTAATATCGAAATCAATCAATCTTGCGGCTTTTTCTTTAATGCCTTTTAAAATAATATCCGAAGAATCAATCAAGGGAAGAAACCCAGTAATTGAGTAGGTCTCTATTTTGGGCAATGTGTTTGTTCCAAATCCTTCATCCGGCTCATCAATAGGAACATCGCACACCACACCTTTGAGCTTAAATGAAAAAAAAATGTCACAAATCAATTCTTCAGCCAATAGTATATTTTCAGCATCGAATTGGGCGATTACTTTTTTGAATTGCATAGTGTTTAACTCTTCCTTGTTTTTTTAATTAAAAAAGATTATTTTTCATTCTTTGCAGATTGTCAAATGTAATTTTAGCCATAGGCGTTCAAATAACAGTTTACAAAAAAGGATGTAGGCAAAGACATTAAAAAAAACATATCCAACGAGTGCGTGTTTCAATTTTTAATAGAAAGCAGTTTAGTTCGGCTATAGAACTTGGGCGTGCATCTGTGAAAAAAGAAGCTTAATTAAAAAAAATGGTTAATCCGTATAATTATCTTTATATCTATTATTTTGATGGTGTCCCGAAAATTGAGACCCCTATTGAATCCAGTAATTATTTTCTTGGAACCTGGATAGATGATGACGTCTCTTTTCTTTTTTTCTCTGAATATCGTGATGATATCATCCAAAAGATTCTTAATAAAAATCCAGACATCAACCTGATTGAAAAATATGAAATGACAGGAGAACAATGGCATGGAGATAAAATTGAGCCTTACTATGTCAATGATCTATGCATATACCCCCCCTGGAATACACCAGACACAAATGATGAAACCATAAAAAGAATTATTCTGGATCCAGGCGTTGTCTTTGGAACCGGCAGACATCAGACAACCGAAGACTGCCTCTATTTGATTCACCGCCTGTGTACAAAACACACCATCCGAACTGTTCTGGATATTGGCACGGGAACAGGCCTTTTAGCACTTGGTGCAGCAGCATTGGGCTCTCAGGTCATGGCCTGCGACTTTAATTATCTGGCAGTGAAAACCACGCTTAACAACATAAAACTCAACCAATTTGAGGACAAAATACTGGTATTTCAAGCCAAAGGCGAAGAAATCCTTTCCATTCCCTGCGACCTTATGGTGGCCAATATCCATTATGACGTCATGCAGCACATCATTGAAAGCCCCGCATTTTTAGAAAAAACACACTTTATTCTTTCAGGACTCTTAAATTCTGAAGTAAAAAAAGTGTTAACATCTTTATCCCAAAAAAAGGTTCATATCATAGAACGACGGTGTCCAGACGGTATCTGGAATACAATATTGGGTAAAAATTTAAACACCACCTAATCCCCATTCTTTTTTTGTTTTGACATCATAGGCGTTTCTATTTTATAGTTCAGAATGAACACAAGTTGTTAAAACCTAATTCATGTTGGTTTTATTCTTAAAAAGCATTATCTTCAGTTGAAATCGTAACACCCAGAACAGATTTTCAATCTTCAATTACCATTTAAAGTATTCTTTTTGATTTTTCATTCCACCTTGTTCATACACTTTTATTAAAGGTGTAAAAAAATGGATGGCGCTGTTGCATATCCATTTAACGTTAACTTAGCTCAAAGGAGGTTATGATGACTGTAAAAATTTTGATTAGAAGAAAATTTTTAGAGGGAACTTTAAAGGCTGCCTCGGAAATGTTGATCCAGGCACGCACCAATGCACTATCCCATAAAGGCTATATTTCTTCAGAGACATTACACAACTACGACGCTCCGAATACGGTTCTGGTTGTTTCCATGTGGGATAAAAAAGAGGCTTGGGATTCATATGCAACCTGTTCAAGCCGCACGGATAATGAAAGGAAATTTGCTGAAATCCTTGATGGCGAGACAGAATATGAAATCTTTAATCTGGGCATAGGGGGTTGAACAAATTTGAATTAAAATCATACCATTGCGTCGTGGCCTGTCCCCCATTCTAAAATGGGCCAGGCCACCCGCAAGTTTTTGCTAACCCAAATAAAACTCCTAAAAAGCGTCACCCCTGTCTTGGGAACAATTTACTCCTTTGCTAAACAGATCCCTTGCCCCATCATCTTTGGATGGCCTTTAATATCAAGATATAAAATTGAACCCCCTACTCAAATTAATCAAAACGTACAAAACATAAAGGAAATAGGTGAAATCATCTATTGTGTTATGATTTTTCCTGATGTAATAACTCAATTAGATATTCCCATTTTTTAACATATCGACTCTGTTTGTTTTTCTAAGGGAATATAAAAGAAACAGGATAACATCATTCACTGATAGCTATACTGTTAATACTCAAATCATGAATGTTATCCAGAGCTGTAGAATTTATTATGAATGTAGATTTAATATATTTTTCAGGAACGGGCAACTCGTATAGAATTTTAGATACATGCAAAGATATCCTTATTCAAAGCGGCTGTAAAGCCACACTTTCTTCTATCACAGAAAAATCGAGTATTAATGGAAACGCCCATTTGGTTGGCTTTTGTTTTCCAGTTTATGCGTTTGGGATCCCACGAATATGTAAGAAATATTTATTAAGTTTGCCAAAAGTTAAGCATCCAATAAATACTTTTGTATTGATTACAGCAGGAGACCCAGACGAATCAGGTTTTTCAGTTAATGAAAGTACAATAATTCTGAAAAATAAAGGGCTTAATGTAACATATAGTGAAGTGGTTCATATGCCTGCAAATTGGACAGTATCAATGGATCCGCCCTCAAAAGAAGAGGCTCAAACAATCATCAATAATGGCGTAACAAGAGCAAAGAAAATAGCACAAGACATTCTTAATGGCAGGCTTCATCATCATGCTTTTAACTATCCATCCAGGTATAGTAAACTTGGGTTTTATAAAGAGTATTATTTATTCAAATGGTTAGGCGTTAGTAATTTGTGGAGAGATTTTAGAACAGATGGCACATGCGATTCTTGCGGATTATGTGAAAAATTATGTCCAACTGGAAGTATACATATCGTAAATGAAAAACCTAAATGGGCCAATACGTGTGAACAATGCATGCGATGTGTAAATTATTGTCCCAAACAAGCAATTTTTCAAAAAGGAGAAGGCAGTATAAAAGGTAAAAATACATATTACGAACCTACTTTTAAACCAATGAAAATTAAAAACAGGAAGGATAAACCAATGAAAATTAAAAACAGGAAGGATAACAAAGCGAATGCAACCGACGCAAAAGGACGCGCGGCTGATTGGCGGAGTTGAAATCCACACCTTGACTTTTATGACAAACAACGTATCCTGATACATATTTTTAATATTGGAGAAAAATGTTGGCTGTATTCATCCGCAAATTAAAACAGAGTTTATCTAAACCCTCTTCTAAACAGAAGAAGGATAAACAGGAGTTTGTTTTCCGGGACCGGTACAGGCAGATATAAAATAAAAGAATAATTTAATTTAAAACCTCTCTGAATCTTTTCGGTTCAGAGAGGTTTTTTTTATGGAAAAGGAGATGAAGGATGGAAGATCTTAGCGGAATTTATTTACCTGTAATCACCCCATTTTATGGACAAGAAGTGGATTATGAATCTTATGTAACACTGCTCAATTTTTATAAGCAAAAAGATATCTCGGGTTTTATTCCCCTTGGAACAACAGGAGAAATCCCTTGTATAAATGATGATGAATACGAACGAATCATCGATATCACCCTTGAAACACTTGATGGGCAATTCCCGGTTTATGCTGGATTGGGGGGAAATTACACGGAAAAGCTCATTAAAAGAATAGGAAAATTTGAAAATACGGGAATAAAAGGGATTCTGTCTGTCTGCCCCTATTATAACAGACCGGATCAAAACGGACTGTTTAATCATTTTGAAAGAATTTCAGAATCAACAGATCTTGATATAATTATTTACAATATCCCATACAGGACAGGTGTCAACATGAGTAACGAGACCTTGCTTGCGCTGTCTGAATTCAAAAATATTCGGGGTGTTAAAGACTCATGTGGAGACATGAAACAGTCCCTTGAACTCATCGCACAAAAACCGGAAGGATTCTCAGTGTTAACGGGCGAAGATTACCTTTTTTACATCACTGTCGCCAACGGCGGGGATGGTGGAATACTTGCTTCAGCCCACCTTCATACAGATGAGTTTATTAATGTATATAAGCACCTTAAAAAAAATAATCATAAGAGCGCCCTGGAAATTTGGCGAAGGATTGAAAGAATCATTCCTAAACTGTTTGAGGAACCCAATCCTGCTCCGCTGAAATATTGCCTTTCAAGGCTTAAGCGAATAAGATCTCCTGAGACAAGGGCACCACTAGGCAGGATCAGTGAAGCTCTGCAAATGGAGCTTGATACATATCTTTCCCTTTAATTTTACTTGGATATAAGGGGGCGTTATTTAAAAAATAAAGTCAACAAGGATTAAACCAGAGATAAGCCAGCGGCTTTTCGTGTTGGTGAGGACGTTCGCGCGTCCTCACCCGATATAATCAACCTTTTAAGCCGGAAGTGCTTTAAAATAATTATAAACTTTTTTAAGCTTGGGCTTTTGTTTCTTTTTTGAACTCTCGGCACTGCCAAATTCAAAAAATTTTACTTTTTTAATTCCAACATAATTAAAGAGAGCCTTTTTCATCAGCGCTTTATGAGCATTGTTTAAAAAAAACAGGGGGTAGTTTTTTGGTCCCTTCATGGTTGAAATACAAATTGCTGATTTTCCTTTGAGCAGGCCTTCGTGGGAATATTTGCCCGTATTTCGATATGCGAAATTCGTTGAAAACAATTGATCAATATATCCAAGTAACATGGCAGGGGGTCTTCCCCACCATATTGGATAGATAAAGACTAATTTGTCGGCCCAGTCGATCTGCTCTCTATACGTTGCGAATTTCGGATCAATGTGCATATCACTGCGTTTTTTGTTCTCATCAAAAAAAAGAATCGGATCAAACTTTTCTTTATATAGATCAATGACTTTGATCTCATTTATGCCTTTATTTTTCGATATACCTTTGAGTGCTTGCTCAAGAAAAGCATAGTTTAAACTTTGGTGATTCGGATGTGTGTAAATAATAAGTGTGTTCATGTTGGCTCCTTTATGTTATCAATTGATAAGTAAAATAGCGCAGAAAAAAGTGTTTGTCAAATGATAATTATCATATGATAAGTAAATGGGCTTGCAATTTATGAAATATTGGGAGAAGAGTATGGATAAAAATCAATTTTTTCAG
>JAAEKY010000421.1 GCA_024227235.1 Desulfobacteraceae bacterium
CGCCGGATATGCCCCTGGCTGCTATCGCAGGTATGGTTTTTACACTTATCGTTGGGTTGTGGAAAGGCGGGATAATTATACCGGTATTGGGGTCAGTAGCAGTCACTTATTTTGTTTTACTTTGTGCCGCGTAAAAGGGGGGGGGGCTATGGATCAGCAACTTGTAATAATGAATGACATGAAAAAGCTAGGGTTTTCTGAATATGAATGCAAAGCCTATCTGAAACTATTAGAAGATTTCCCTTTAAATGGTTACGCTCTTAGCAAGAACTCCGGTATACCCAGATCTCGGATATATGAGGTGTTAAAAAACCTGATTGATAAACAAATGGTGTTTGAACAGGCCCAGGAAAAAAATAAGCTCTATTATCCTGTGGAACCTGATATTTTTATTAAAAAGCTTAAAACTCGCTATGAAGAGGTGCTTTCCAATGTTTCTAAATTTGCTGGTAAACTTTATAAAGAAAAGAAACAAGATGACAGGCTGGTTGTGATCAAAGGCCGACAGAATATTATCAGTTTTTTAAACCCTTTAATCAGAGGTGCTCAAAAAAGAATTGCTCTGTCTGTTTGGGAAGAGGAAATAAAAGATTTAACAGTGGAACTTGATAAAGCGCTTAAGCGTGGGGTGGTTTTAAGAGGAATCTATTTTGGGGAGAGCAATCCCTATGAGACGCTTGTACCCCATCGAAGAATAAAACGGTATATGGCAGAGAAAAAAGAAAGGTATATGTGCATTATCATTGATGGGGCGCATACCATATCTGGCATAGTCTCCCGGGGGGAAAACAGTAAAGTGACCTGGAGTCAGGATGAAGGGTTTATTGAAATCAGTGAAGATTATATTGCTCATGATTTGGTTGTAAATCTATATTCAGCCTCGTTAAATAAAAAAGCATATGAAAAGTTTGAAGATTTCACAGACAGTGTCCATAATCATTACTTTCATTATTCTGATGAAGAGTTTACAACCTATAAAAAATTAAAATAAGGTAGCATATATTTTTTTTGGTAACACTAAAAGGATGACATGATTCATTATTTGACAATTGGTATTATTTTAGGTTTTTCAGCAGGCCTTGCGCCAGGGCCTTTATTGACGCTTGTCGTTTCAGAGACCATTTTGCATGATATCAGGGCAGGGGTGAAAGTTGCTATAGCACCTCTTATAACAGATTTGCCCATTATTGTATTAACCGTCTTTATTTTATCCCGCTTGTCGGGCTTTCATCATATTTTGGGAATCATTTCTCTTATTGGTGGTGTGGTCGTTTTGATAATGGGGATCCAAGGCATCAAATCAAAAGGCGTAGAACTTGATATGTCTAAAGCAAAGCCAAAATCCCTGACCAAAGGAATACTGGTCAATATTTTAAGTCCTCATCCTTATCTTTTCTGGCTAAGTGTTGGCGCACCGACAATGGCCAAGGCAAAAGACCACCATATCCTTTCAGCTGCAGCGTTTGTTATCAGTTTTTACGTGTTACTGATCGGATCAAAAATTGCTTTGGCAATTATTGTAGGCAAATCTAAATCATTTCTAACGGGCAAAGTCTACATCTACACCATGAAGTTATTAGGATTGGCGTTGTGCGGACTGGCAATATTTCTTTTTAAAGACGGGCTTAGTCTATTAAGTATAATATAACTAAACTGCTGAAAAAAATTCCACCGGCTGCGCAAAGAAGCGGCAAAGCCGGTGGCGTGAGAAGTAAATAAAGGTGAATCATTATTCCCAGTCAAATTCTCTTGAGGTGACTGTATGTTCCATTCTTTGAATACGGCGCTCAATATTTTCAAATTTTCTTCTAATTCTTTGGATGGCTGATTCTCTTGAATGGGTATAGGATTCATAAAATTCCTCATCTTTTTTATCCCGTAAAGGAGAGACCGGTTCCATCTTTAGCACCAAGCCAGCAACGATATACATGACACCGATGGGCCAGAAACCAGTGAAAAGAAATAAGAGGAGTGTAATGATTCTCAACCAGAAAATACTAAAATTAAAATAATCAGCAAGCCCCCGGCAGACGCCCATAAAAAGGCCCTTCCTGGATCGGTATATTCCTCGGCTGGAAGCCAAATTTTCAAATCGGTCTCTTAATCTATTATAGTGGGTTTTGCATTTTTCAAATTTGTGGTTTCGTTTATGTCTGTAATGTCGTCTCATTTGTTAAAATCCTTTCTTTGGCGCTCAATCAATATGGTTTCCAGTGATTCTACCCGCTCTTCCATTTTTGACAGGCCATAATATATATCCTGGATCATCTTCGTTTCTTCTGACTGGGCTTGCTTCTCTTTTTTAGAAAGACCACCCGTTTTAGAAGCCCTGATGATACCGATGATAATTAATCCAAGGGTGGCGATTAAGAGTATAGCACCGCCAATAGAGATTCCTATGATAAGTGCACCAGTCATAATACAATGTCTCCGATTAGGTTAATATCTGAAGGTTTATGCATCAGTTGTACCATCATTTTTTTCAGATTGGGAGGACTTTAATTCATTGAGTTCTGCCTCAATTTCGTCATCTGCTTCTAAGGCTTCAAATTCGTCTTCAAGGGATGTGTGTCTCCCATAATTGACAAGGTCTGCCTCGGCCTCCATTCTTTCAATATGATTTTCAAGTTCTTCAAATTTTTGCATAACTTCCACACTGTCCGCACGGCGGATTTCTTCCTGGGCTCTTTTTTTGCCTTTTGCCCTAATATGCCTTTGAACCAGCATTCTTTGTTTTTCTCTGGCAGTCTTGAGTTTGTTTTCTAGTTCCTGGATATCATCTCGGTATTGTTCAATGATGACGCCCAGTTCAATTAATTCTATGTCAATTGAGTCTGCTTTCTGGGTATATTGTCTTTTTTCTTGAAGAGCCTGCCTGGCAAGGTTATCTTTACCCTTTTTTACAGCAAGTTCGGCTTTTTGAGACCAGAAGACCTCTTTTTCTTGTATGTTGTCTAAAAACCGCTGCACTTTTTTTTGGTTCGCAATTGCATTTGCACAGGAAGACTTAATTTCAATGAGTGTATCTTCCATCTCTCTTATCATCAACTTGATTAATTTTTCTGGATCTTCTGCATTATCCAGCATATCGCTGATATTTGAAGCAACAATATCTTTAAATCGTGTAAAAATGCCCATTTTGTTTTCTCCTTATGTTTGCGTTAGTATAAATTATTTTTTCAATTTATTGATATGAATAGCATTTAGCGTGCCAAGCAGGCTATTTTGATAGAATAGCTTTTGATTTTAAATGGTTATATATATTGACAACCAAATTTTGTATATGGTAGTATTGACCAAAATATATAATTTTTGACCAATTTTAAGATAATTTGACCAAGTGCTATAAAAAATGGTCTCAGGAGAAAAAAATGGTTTTATCGGGTCAAGACCAAGTAAGAGGGGGATCGGTTTCAGCTTCAGAGGGGATTGGTCAATCAGAGGCGTTTCTTGAGTTCCAGGAGCAAATATCAAAAGTGGCACCCATTGAACGGCCCGTCCTTATACTTGGTGAGCGGGGAACGGGTAAGGAGCTTGCGGCTTCACGGATTCATTTTTTATCCAAGCGATGGCAAAAATCTTTTGTTACTTTGAATTGCTCGGCCCTGACGCCTACCCTTATAGGATCGGAACTGTTCGGGTATGAAAAAGGTGCATTTACAGGTGCTGGTACCCGTCAGGTTGGTCGGTTTGAGAAGGCGTCTGAGGGCACGCTTTTTTTAGATGAGATTGGAACAATTCCCATGGAGGTTCAGGAAAAAATTTTACGGGTTGTAGAGTATGGCAGTTTTGAGCGGGTGGGCTCCTCAGCCTCCATCCATGTAGACGTTCGGATTGTATCAGCAACAAATGTTAATTTGTCTTTAATGGCACAATCCGGTGGATTTAAACAAGATCTTCTGGATCGGTTATCTTTTGAGGTGATATATGTACCCCCCTTGCGGCACAGGAAAGGCGATATTCTGGTTCTGGCAAATCATTTTGCCGGAAGGATGGCATTTGAGCTGGGCAGGGAAGATATACCTGAAATTTCATCCAGGGCGCTAAAGGCACTTGAAGCATATCCCTGGCCAGGGAATATCAGGGAATTAAAAAATGTGATCGAGCGGGCAGTCTATAAATCTTCGTCTAATATCATTAAAGAGATATCTTTTAATCCGTTTGATTCTCCCTATGGGGATCATTTGGAAACCATAGGGTTGGTAAATGAAAATCAGAGAGAGAAAAAGCCTTTGACTGTATCGGATACAGCCGTTAGGGGTGAATTGAATGTCGTGGAAAATATTTTAAATAAACCATTTAAGGAGGCGATGAGTGAGTTGGAATATTACCTTTTATCAAATGCACTGCTCAAATCTAAATTTAATCAAAAAAAGGCGGCTCAAATTCTTGGACTGACCTATGATCAGTTTCGAGGGATCAGAAAAAAATATGCTAAAAGGATTTGATAGGAAGTTATGCTCAGTTCATTATAATGAACAAACAGAGCTTTCCTGGCGGTTCTGTGGAATAATTCTTCAGTCGGACACCTTTTTTAAAATAAGTTCTAACCCGGAAATTTTAAAGTAGAAGGTATTGACAATAATAGGGTTTAGCGGCTAAATACACCCAGCAGATATCTGCCCTGGTCCTTTTCAAGTATTTTAGAAGAAGGAATTTAATATTATTCTAATTTTGATAACTATCTTTGCCTCATCTTTTGTTGTTGCACTTTCCGGGGCCATGATGCCGGGTACGCTTCTCACCGTCGCCATCAGCGAGAGCAGTAAAAGGGGGATTTTAGCTGGCCCTTTACTGATTCTGGGTCATGGTATCCTTGAGGTGGCATTGTTGGCAGCACTCTTCATGGGTCTGGCACCTTTATTCAAACAAGCGTGGTTTTTTATCTTCATTTCAATAGCTGGTGGCAGCATATTGCTGTGGATGGCAACAGGGATGTTTCGGTCCCTACCGTCCTTGACCCTGTCTCTTGAACCAGGCGATGAAAAAAGCGGCAATATTATTTTGACCGGTATACTAATGAGCGCAGCCAATCCCTACTTTATTATCTGGTGGGCGACCATTGGTCTTGGTTATATCCTTCAGTCAAGTGAATACGGACTTGCTGGGATCCTAAGTTTTTACAGCGGTCATATTCTGGCTGACCTGGCCTGGTATACCTTAATTTCAACAGCCGTGGGAAAAGGTCGTTCGTTTTTCAGTGACAAGGTTTATAGAGGGATTATCGGATGCTGTGCCGGTTTCCTGGTATTATTTTCCGTTTACCTATTCTTTGGTGTGATCCGATATTAAAGAATTTAGACATTATTTTTAAAGTCGTTGAACAAAAAAAATGTGTAAGTTCTAAAGGCTTTACAGCAAGTTTAACAGGGATAGTCCACAGGGTATTCTCTTTCTTAGATATGTGGCTCAAGCTGAAGTAGTCCACGCCAATTTGAACTTCAACCAGAATCTGGAATTATACCATAATTATGCGCCCTGGCATTACTCATTTGACTGAAAGATATTATTCGAATACAAAATTATTTCGATCATCCACATTGATGCAAGCAAGGTGGACTGTTAGGAATGACAAACATCGAGTGCTGAAAGATTTAATCATGGTGGCTAAAATCAAACCTCATTACTCAACAGTTATGAACATAGCCTGCAAGGGTATTTCAGATCTGGTCACAGTCTTTTGGTCAAGAATTGAGAAAGTTATTAGGCAAAACCACTGGAATGAAAAAATCTTTTCATATCTCACTAATCAGCCATGGCTGATCCATTTTTACCTGATTTTTTGACGTTATACATGGCTGTATCAGCCTTTTTGATAAGATTTTCCGGTTCCTCCCCATGATCTGGAAAAAGCGCTATTCCAATGCTGGAGCCGATATTCACCGGTCCCTCATCCAATGTTATGGTTTTAGATATGTTCAGAATTATTTTTTCGGCGACTTGCCCTGCATCTTCAGAGGATTGCAGAGCAGTCAAGATCGCCATGAATTCATCCCCACCAATTCGGGCAATCGTATCGGTCTCTCGGACACATGATAATAGACGACTGGCCACTTTTTTAAGCGCCATATCGCCAGCATCATGTCCTTTAGTGTCATTGACAGCCTTAAAGCCGTCAAGGTCAATAAACAGTACTCCAACAAGTGTTTTATTTCGTCGAGCTATACTCAAAGCACTATGAAGACGATCCTTGGCCAATCTCAAACTGGGTAAATCCGTTAACCCATCGTGGTTCGCCATGTGACGGATTTTTTCTTCAGTTTTTTTTCGCTTCGAGATATCCTGATGAGTTCCGAACATCATAAGGGCTTCTCCTTTATCCGTCCAAGCCGAAACTTTTCCTCGATCTAACACCCAGATCCAGCTCCCGTTTTTGTGACGCATTCGGGCTTCAAACTCATAATAACCTAACTTTCCGTTAAAGTGCCTTTCCAATAGCTCACCTGATTTTTTCAAATCATCAGGATGACAAAATTTCATCCAAGTATCGATTGAGATTGGCGAGATCTCTTTGAGAGTATAACCAATTATTTCAGCCCATCGTTCATTAAATATCACCTCCCCGGTCTGGACATTCCATTCCCAGGTGCCCACATTAGTTCCTTCAAGAATATATGAAAGTCTCTGTTTTTGATGAGCCAATTTTTCTTCCGCCCGTTTCCGTTCGGCCATCTCAATGCTGATTCGGTATTTTGCTTGTTCTAATTTTTCGGCCATCCGATTAAAAGAAATAGACAGATGCCCGATTTCATCTTTCCCCTCTATCTTGATTCTACCGTTTAAGTTTCCAGAACCAATATTTTCCATGCCGTTCACCAACCTTCTAATAGGATTGATTATTGCACGGTGGGTCAGCATGACTATGATAACACTGAATAGTACTGCAAGAATAATAAGTATAAGTGTTGTCTTTCTTATATTGAGTGTTTTTTTTGAAGCGAATGTATATCGTTGTCTTGTAAGTTGTTCTTCCGTCTTGATAAATTTAGCAAATTCCTTTCTAATTTCATCAATAAGAGCTTTTCCAGTGCCCGATTCAATCAAGACTGCCAATTCTTTTGTTGCCTTATATTGTCCATTTTTATCTTTAGCAGAGATGATTTCTCTGGCCTTGCTTATTTCTGGGGTTGCAGCCTTATGATACCATTCTGTGATAAGCTCACTGATTTTACCTAAAACAATTACCTGACTTGGATTGTCGCTGACTAATTGTTTCTCAACCTCGAGTAATTCATCAAATTTTGTTTGAGCATAGCTATAGGGCTCAAGAAAATCTTCATTTTGTGTTAGACAAAATCCTCTCTGACCTGTTTCCATATCTACAGCAAGTTTTAAAAGTAGATTTGCATTGGCTATAACAGGTGCATCATGTCTAATTACATATCGAAATTGGTCTTCTACGTCTGCCATTTCCTCTGTAACAATAAAACCAAAAACAGCTAATAGGAATAACAAAGAACCAAAGCTGATTATCAATTTCCATTTGATTGCCATCGAAGTGCTATCCTTAAAGTATTACAGGTTAATGAAATACTATTTTAATTTATCAGTCGTGTGAGGTGTTAAATTTATTATGTTTCAAACCTTCTTATTTTTTAAAGTTCATTATTTTATATTTTCTATATATTTGATTTTATGATTGGTCACAAGCGATATAATGCATCTATAAAAAACATCTTCATGATTTCTTGAGTTGGAAAAATAAGCTCTCAGTAAAAAATTGAAGTAAATGGGAACCGCGGACTCTGTCTATGAACTGAACCGCTTCGCGGAAGTTTATTAAAGATGATTTGACATTTGAAATCTGTACATATAATCTTTTTTTACTGGTTTGAGATACTGTCAAAGTCCGAGGAAGTTCGCCAGTCGCGTTCCCATTTTTTTTGTGACTGGAAGGAAGGAACCAGTTGAAACTTTGCGCCTACTTAAATGGGCGTATACGTCGGTCGCGGCATTTGTAAGGAACATACAATACCCGTAGTAAAGATAGTTGCGTATTTTCACAAGTTTTTTACTAATTTTTATCCAAATTTTTACGCCAATCCAGTTCATACATTTTATCGATTTGTTGCAAATATTTTCTCTGGTATATTTAGGCGTGTGAAGGCAACAATCGATAAAACGCTCTTCTAAGTAGTCCACGCCTAAAGGTTTCATCTGGTATCATTGATAATCTGAACGGTTTAAGACAATTCCAACTAGGATAATTATCTTTAACTTCTGAAAATTAAATTTTCAAGTTTTTATATTCATTTATAGACATTTTCTCATAAAATATCGTATACTTTTGTCATTCCTTGATATTTTTAAAAAATAGTTTTTTTGGAGATGACGATGCATATCGTAAAAATGCAGGTGGTCATGTGCTGTCTTTTGATTGTACCTGGCTTTTTGGTTGCACAATAAAAAGGTGGCCTAATGACGATCAGAACCAAGGTTAGTCTAATATTAGTACTTGTCTTTTTGGCATCTGGAATATTTGAATATTCAATTCAACACTTCATCGTTCTTCCAAGTTTTCAAACACTTGAAAATGAAAATGCAATAAAAGACTCCAAAAGAGTTGTTCTATCGATTCAAAGAGAAATTGATCATATCAATCAAATCTGTTTTGATTGGTCTGCCTGGGATGACACTTATTCTTTTATAAAAGATGTCTCTAAGGAGTATATAGAAGCCAATTTGGTATTCGGCACGTTTATGGGACATAATTTAAATTTGATATATTTTTATGACCATATGGGAAAAGTTGTATGGGGAAAGATATATGATTTAAAAACTAAAGAGGTGCTGTTATTAAAAAAATTTGCTTCAAATGGGATTTCCCTTGATGACGCGTTATCAGACTTTGAAACAAACGGAAAGGCTCTAAACGAAGTTTCTAATAGTGGGATAATAATGACTGAAAAGGGGATTATGTTAGTGGCTTCGAATCCGATTATTACAAGTAATAATAAGGGCCCTATCAGAGGTACGGTTGTAATGGGCCGCTTCCTTGATCAGGGACTAATAGAAGCATTTTTTACCCAAACAAAGGTAAAATTCCAGATTCATCCAATTGGTATTAAAGACCTGACAGCAAAAACCAATGAGATTGTTCATCAACTTAAAGATAAATCCAATTTCGTAATTAAGAATACAAGTAATGATTTTTTATCAATTTATACTTCAATGCAAGATATAAAAGGAAAGCTGGTACTTTTAATAGAAGCTGAAGTAGCAAGGAATATATCCCAAAAAGGCAAATCAACTGTTAATAATGCAATGTTTACAATTTTTTTCGTAGCACTGATTGGATTAATTTCAGTCATCATTTTGCTACAATGGATTGTTTCGAAGCCTTTAAAAAAATTGACCAATCATACATTGGATGTCATTAAATCAGCGGATTTTTCTAAAATCATTTTAATGAACCGCCAAGATGAAATGGGTGCTCTTGCAACATCATTTAATAGCATGACACAAAATGTTTACGATAATAGTGAGAAGCAACAATTGTTGATTCAGGAAAAACAAAACCTCATAAACGAGCTTCAAGATGCATTAGACAAAATAAATACACTTAGCGGCTTGCTTCCAATCTGTGCTTCCTGTAAAAAAATTCGGGATGACAAGGGGTATTGGAACCAAATCGAATCCTACATAACTGATCATTCAGAGGCTACATTTAGCCATGGTATCTGTCAGGAGTGTGCCAAAAAATTTTACCCGGATTTTGACATCTATAACGATTGAAGCAATTCATGGTGCCCATAATTCTTTAAAATACCAGGTAGAATCTCAATCGTTTTGGACTGATAAATTCCATATTATTCAACCCAAAGAATTCATGTCACTGGGTGACCAATTTGTCTATCATTATTGGAGCATGAATTTTAACTTTCACCCATACTTGATCTTCCAGTAACCGCTTTTTCTACAAATCAAAAAGTTTCGAATACTTGCATTATCATGACTTGGATAATCAAAACCTCAAACTCAATGATATTTACATTGTTGTTGACCGTACACCGACATTTGAATACTCATGACATGGATAATTATTGTTGAGTTTGATTATACACAATTTATTAATACACACAGGGGGAATAAGAAAAGGCAGAATCGTTTCTGATTCTGCCATTAATGAATTACTTTTATAATTGAATATTATTTTTTTCTTCTACTAACTCCTGCAAGTCCGAGGATTCCAGATGCTAAAAGCAAAATTGCAGAAGGGATTGGAACAGAGTTTCCGTTATCAATGTTTGACTCAGTAGGTCCATAGATATAATCGAATTGTGTTGCTATGCCCTGGCTGTCAACAACTGTACCGGAGATAGCCCAGACAAGCAAATCTGTTCCATCATTTGGAACTATATTATCCCACAGGACAAGTTCCCATAATCCAAAAAGTTCCATATCATCAAAAGCCATGAGAGGGTTATCCGGCAGAAAAGTTCCAACAGCTTCTGCATTTTTTGGAACATACAATAATGAGGATGCCTCATCATCAAAAACTACATTAAAAGCTTCACTTACATCATCTGTTGCATCAAATACATGGACGTCAACACCATTATGACGTAGAAGAATATCAACATTCTGTGGGCATATAGTCCCCGGAGGGCAATCATTTGGAGGGTCAATAGCATCGTCTCCCAACTCGACCCATAAGTTTAAATCCGTAATGGTCCCTGTTTGAGCTGTGTTAAATCCAACAATTGTGGCCATCGGATCTACCACATATGCGAACCCTGTACTTGCCGAAAATACGGTCAGGAAAAAAATCGCTAAAAATCTTTTTAAAAAATTTGCTTTATTCATAACCTGCTCCTTTTTATTGTACCAACTTCAGTTCCTATAAGATCGATAATGTGCCCATAATCAATAGTGGGTTCATATTATATATTTCAGTTCACAATTTGTTGTAAATTAATGCAAAATTTATACCATCATACATATTTTTCAAGAAGACGGGCCTCCGATAAAGGCTCCCTCTAAATTAACCCAATATCCACTTCAACCAAACTATTACATTTATTACACAAAAGTAGTAATGTTTTTCATAAAGAAGGTAAAAACTAAGAAAAAAAGTTAATGGCATGAGGATAAAAATTATGATGGTTTTTAATCATTCTAGAAAGTCAAAGATTTTTGAATCAATATAAATTGAATAATCAAAACCTCAAACTCAATGATATTTACATTTGTATTCATAAGTTTCAGGCAAAATTATAATGAAGTATTATTTTAGTATCTTTAACTTTTCACACCGCAGACTTTGTCTATAATTTACCTCCCGCTATGTTGAATCTAAAGGCCAGACTATTATTATATAGTCAAGGCTTTCAGAGTGTTGACCAAATACCACATTTTGTGGTTGATGGGAATTTTTATTAATTCCGCATATCCCCTGCCTCCTCCTAATTGATTTGATCCGGTGGTCAGCGTAGAAAATCTTAGAATGTGTTGCAATGTCCATCCAGCAAACATATGTCAATCTGCGTGTATCGGGTAATGGATGCTGCTGTGATTTTTTTATATATTATTTTATGAATAATCCTGCTTGTGTACTTCCAAAAAGTTATAGGCTGGTTTCATTAAATCTCCTGATGTTTACTGATAATGGGATATTTAATTTTCTGTGAGGGCATAAGCGTATTAAAATTCATATCCGGATTATATTTTTTTAGGAGCCAGACGGGAATTTCAAGCTCATTTAAACATAAGCTCCAGATACTATCTCCATTTTTCACCTCATAAATATCGAGCCCTTGAATAGAAAAGGACTCAAAGAAATCCTCTTCAATTTCCTTATGGAATTCATAGCGTTGCTCTTCAAATTCCTGGATTGTTTTTTTCCTCATGGAGATTTTGATTTTTTGATCAATTGAAATAGGGGCCCCATAATTAAACTGGTTTAAGGTACGGATCTCCTGTGTCGGGATTTTCAGCCAGTCAGCATAATGGCCCAACGTTTCTTCTGCCTCAACTTTAATAATTCCAATTAATCGGTTGCCTTTTTGAAAGGATTGGAGAACTTGCAGGTTGCTGGTAACAACATTAGGATTTATAGAAGCTACATCCGATACAGGTTTTGCCTGGATTTCTATTATTTTAGGTTTTCCTGCTACTTTAGGTCGCTCTGGTATTTGAGTTGGTATTATCGGTCTAATTGGTTTGGCTTGTTCCAAAGGTTGGGGGGGAACTTTAATTTCAGCAGTCTTTTCTACGACTATTTCTTTTTGAGCAGTTGTTTTTTTGGATTTAGCCGTTTTCCTCTTGTTTTTGGCAAGAATAATTTCATCTTTAACCGGAATTCTTAAATTTTGTCCAATATAAATAGTTGCTCGGCGAGACAGGCTATTTGCAAGAATCAGATCATGTAATTTAACTGAATGGAGTCTGGCAATCGCACCCGCAGTATCCCCTTTTTGAACCCTGTGAAATCGGCTGGGTTTTTGCTTTTTATGGTATAAAGAGGCCAATAATTTATTTGCTTTAGCCATGGCTACAGTTTTTGGGAGTTTAAGCGTATATCCTTTTGGGATATACTTTTGGCCGTTGTAAACAGGCTTTCTTAAAGCAGGATTCAAGGATTTAATCGCCTGTACACTGATGTTTAAACTTTCAGACAGTTTTTTTACCGGCAGATATCCTTTTGTCTTAATGACTTGAAACAAAAGGGGTCTATGAAATTGGATGTCACCAAAATATTTTTTTGAATTTTTAGCAACAATTCTGGCTGCAAGAAATTCAGAGTAAAAATTTCTTGATGCAAATTTAAAAGACCGGCTGCGATAAGATTTGAAAATTCGTTCATAACTGCCTTTAGATCGTTTTGCCCGCCGCATCCCAGCCAGGCCATGGTTATAGGCTGTAATTGCCATGGGCCATTCTTTCAAGTCAGCATAATTTTTTTTTAACAACCGGGCTGCGGCATGGGTAGAAATATGGGGGTCCCTTCTTTCATCCACCACATAACCGATCTTCATATACTGTCTGCCAGTGGCGTGTGTAAATTGCCAGATTCCAGCTGCCCCGAATTTGGAATATGCTTTAAAATTATAGGAAGATTCAACACAGGGAAGGTAAACCAGATCAACGGGGAGGCCATAGGATCGAAATGTTTTTTTAAATACATCCATCACAGAACCGGAACGAGTGAGCCCTTCTTTAAATTGTTTTTTTAAGCCTGTCTGACACCGTATGCTGAATGCTGCATTTTTAAAATCCGACAGTTTTGCTTTTGGACCGAATAAGGCAGCCACTTTTTTTTCTTCAGCGGATAATTGTTTTTTGCCTTTGGAAAGATTCAAAAGAATGTTTTTATATTTTTTGGCAACAGCTTTTTTAATTTTTCTATTTTTTTTGTTTGCCCGGTATGTCTCAGAGGCATCTAAACGGACAACTTCATAGATAATGTCAAGATTTTTTGTGTGATGGATAACCCCTTGGGATTTAGAATATTTTGTAAATATATCTATCCAGAAATCAACATTGGGCTTAATGCTTGGGTACATAGGAAAATCAGGATCGTTTGTTTGGATTTCTACCCTTGTGGCAGCAAAAAGCAAAGGGTTTGCAACAAAAGACAAACCTAAAAGAAATACAATTGAACATATGATTGGTTTAAAAAATCTTAAATAGCGGTTCACGCCACACCAACAAGAGGCGGTCATAAAAGCTCCTAAGTTCAGATATTATTGCAGTGCTCGAATGTGTGATATCAAACGTTATCATATAATCTATGGTTTTAAAACCATAGATCTTTTTTATATAAAAAAAAATTTACATGGAATGAATGGTATCTGCAATTTTCCCAATGGCCATATGAATGGTTTCTTCATTTGCCATGGTATAGTTCAAACGCATAGTCTCAAGTCCCTCTTCTTCATTTGTGAAAAAGAACTTTCCCGGTACAAAAGCAACACCGTTTTCTATTGCCTTATGATACAATTTGATCATGTCAAATCCCTTGGGACCTGTCACCCATAAAAACATACCCCCATCAGAGGAAGAACAAACAAATTCTTGTGGTAGCTTTTCCTTTATGGCGGTCAGCATAGCGGCTTGTTTGGGCTTATAAAGATTGATAATTTTCGGCAAATGAGCAGCAAGATAATTGCCGTCAAGATATTGCGCTGCCAACGCCTGGTTAAAGGTGCTGGTATGAAGATCAATACCCTGTTTCACAAGAACAAGCCATTGTCTTAAAAATTTGGGCGCTGCATAAAATCCGATTCGTAATCCTGGAGCAAATATTTTTGATAATGTACTGATATAGATGACATGATCAGGAGCCATTGTTTTAATGGCCGGGATATTTTCTCCTTTATACCGAAGCGCACTATAAGGATCATCTTCCACTATAAGCGCATTATGTTTTTTGATGATATCTGCAATTTGGATCCGTCTTTTAAAGGTAATGGTCCGTCCTGTTGGATTCTGAAACGTAGGCACAAGGTAAATAAATTTAATTTCATGATTTTTAAGTGTGTATTCTAAAGATTCGGGAACCAGTCCCTCCTCATCCATATCCATCCGGATATAGGTCGGCTCATAGGGATTGAAAGCTGAAAGTGCCCCCAAATAAGTCGGTGCTTCAAGTGCTATTTTATCCCCTTTCGTAATTAAGAGTTTGGCGACTGCATCCAGAACCCCCTGTGAACCTGAGGAAATATTGACCTCTTCGGGTGTTGCTGTTATACCTCGGGTTTCAAGAAGAATAGAGACCTGCTCGCGTAGAGGCATAAATCCTTCAGTTAGATCATATTGAAATGCTCCAGATGCATATTTGGTTAATACTTTATCTGTTAATTCTTTGAAAATATCCATGGGAAAACTTTCCGGAGAGGGAATACCCCCTGCAAGAGAGACCACGCCTGGTTTGGAAACCACTTTTAAGATTTCCCTTATGGCATTGGCTTTCATTAGTTCTGTTCTGTCTGCAAGAAGTTTTTCAAAATTCATCATTTCCCTCCTGATTGGATTTGTTTTTTTAAAGACAGGTTAGCATAAAGGAAAGCAATTAACAGATACAGAAATTTAAAAAAACAACCATAACAGAAATAAACAGACTAATCCGGATATTTAATAACCAAAAGGTCAGACAAAAAACGATTTTGTCATTTGATATTAATATTTACACAACTCTCTGCAATGTCAAAATAGTTGTTTATTGTTACTATTAAAGTCATGAAATATTCGGGTTAAATTCGGTTTATGGGAATATTGGCCAGTTTCTCTTCAAGGTATTCATCCATCAGATCTTTATACTTTTCTTCAGGATAGTTTTTTGTGCAGGACCTGCAACAAAAATAGACCTTGGTTCAGGTCCTTTTAATATAGAGTTCTCCGCCGCAGTCCAAACACCTTTCTTTTATATCTTTCAATATTTTTATCCTTTATCATTTTGGGCTTACGAAGAAAATAAGGTCAAATTTGTCAAAAGTCAAAAATAATATGAAGCAGACGCAAAAACAGCCTGTCTGGAAAAAAGAAATCTACCGGACAGGCTGTTTTATTAATTCTTTTTGTCGATAATGTTTTTATGGGCCATCAGTCTGATGGCATTGATTTTAATAAAGCCTTCTGCATCTTCCTGGTTATAGCCGCCTGCAATATCCATGGAAGATAAATCCTGGTCATAAAGAGAAGAAGGACTTGTCCTTGCAACAGGGTATGCAACACCTTTATAAAGTTTTAATGTCACTTCACCATCAATGACTTCCTGGCTTTTATCAATGGCGACCATAAGAAAGTCCATTTCAGGGCTAAACCAGAATCCATTGTAAACCAGTTCTGAAAATTTAGCAGACAGCATGTCACGAAGGCGCATAACCTCACGGTCCATGGCAATGCCTTCAATGTCTTTGTGGGCTTCGTGAAGAATAGTGCCGCCAGGCGTTTCATATACCCCTCTTGATTTAATGCCTACAAAGCGGTTTTCAACCATATCCAGGCGGCCGATTCCATTTTGTCTTCCCATTTCATTGAGATATTCAAAGAGTTCAAGCGCATCTGTTTTTATAGTTCCATCTTCAAGGTTGGTCACTTTGACCGGAATACCATCTTTAAACTCAAGTTTTATTTTTGTTGGTTTTTCAGGAGCCTTTTCCGGGGAAACTGTATGGGAATAAATATTTTCCTCGCATTCATGGCCCGGATCTTCAAGCACGCCTGCTTCATGGGAAATATGAAGCAGATTATCATCCTCACTATAGGGTTTAGAAGCGGTTTGTTTGGTGGGAATGCCATGTTTTTCAGCATACTCAAGAAGATCTGTTCTCCCTTTGAAAGCGTTTAAAAAATCGCGGTTTTTCCAGGGCGCAATCACTTTAATTTTCGGGTTCAATGCATAATAGGACAATTCAAATCGAACCTGGTCATTGCCCTTGCCGGTAGCGCCATGAGATACAAATTGGGCACCCACCTGTTCTGCAATCTGAATTTGTTTTTTTGAAATGATGGGGCGTGCAATAGCTGTTCCTAATAGATATCGTCCTTCATATATAGCGTTGGCTTTATATACAGGAAAGATATAATCAGTGACAAATTCCTTTCTCATATCTTCAATAAATACTTTTGACGCCCCTATTTTTAATGCCTTTTGTTCTGCGGCTTCAAAGTCTTCTTGTTGACCAATATTCGCCATATAGGCAAAAACTTCATATCCTTGTTCTAAGAGCCATTTTAAAATAATTGAGGTGTCAAGCCCTCCCGAATAGGCCAGAACAACTTTTCCTTTTGACATTGAATCTCCTTATCTTTTATTCCTAAAGTTTTTTATATCATAAAAGCTATTAATGAAGAAAAATGTTGAAATAGTCAATAAGTTTTTGTATATTATATGCATAAGATTGAATATATGCAAAAATATGCAGAAAATATACTAAAATAATATGAAGATTGCCGCTCAACTAAATAAATTGCTATTGGAAGGGATCTCTGGAAATCAGAACCAGCTTGTGGGATTTTTGAGCCAACGGGGTGTGAAAACAACCCAATCAACAGTTTCCAGGGCGTTAAAAAAAATAAATGCAATCAAAGGGACTGATAACGCCGGGGATATCATCTATTCTCTCCCCAAGATAGATCTTAGAGGACAGGATATCGGTATTATAGGCTCCCTTGTTAATAAAATAGTAGATAATGGGAATATCATTGTGATCAACACAAAACCTGGGACAGCAAATACAGTGGCCAAATTTATTGATGACCATGATTTTGATGAGGTATTAGGCTCGGTAGCAGGAGATGATACCATTATGGTGGTACCATCTGATGTGATGAGAATTGGGTCGATTGTAAAAAAAATTCGATCCTATCTAATAGGAATCGGTGTTTTTTAAAGGCCCTTTAAAAAGAAGCAGACAGGCATTTCTAAGACGTATCAGAAAGATCATGAGTTTGATTTTTAAGTGTCGCTTTGAGCTTTAACCGGTTCAAATATGTAAATGGTGCTTTGGATACTTTTGCATTCCCAGACATGGCTTTCTCAGGATCAAACACCAGGTCCAGCAAGTGAATGGCATCTGATTTTTTTGAAAGTAAATTCACGCATCCCGCACAATAACTGACTATTTTATGGGGATGAGCCTCATGGATTCTTTTTTTTGTCCACCCCTGGGCCAAATCAGGTGAAAGGCAACCAACAGCCCCACCTTCTCCACAACAAAATGTCTTATTCCTTTTATGAGGGGTATCAATGATTTCAATCCCTTTGGCTTTTACAATCAAACGGACAGAGTCCTGAATTTTATTTTCAAATCTTACAGGGCAGGGATCATGGATAGTCACCTGGCCCGAGAACTTTTTTTTATCTTCAACCCCTTTACTGGACATAATGTCATATATGGTTTCAACGATAAATTCTGGTGCATAATTATTGAAAATTTTGTGGCAACTTGGACAGGCAACAATAATTGTCTGAATGTTGTTTTCCAAAAGATATAGCTTTAATTTGGAAAACGTCTTATCGAAATAATCTTGGCGGCCCAGGTCATGGGATGGTTTTGTGCAGCAATCCATCACAATACCAATATTGCTTATGTGAGTTTTAAGGTATTCGTAAGCTTTTAATGTATTATCCGGGCGAGTGCCAGTTAAGGAACATCCAGGGAAAAATATGGTGTCGCAATTTTCAGGCAAGCTATATAAAGAATATTTTTTGGAAGTTCCTTTGTTTTCATAATTTATAAGACCTTGATGTTTGCCAAAATGACCTTGCCCTTTTTCAACCGCTTGTTTTCTAAAATTTTGGAACATGGTTGCAGGATCGAGCGCTTGCGGGCAGACAGATGTGCAAAGTCCACAAAGACTGCACTCAAAGGAAGTTGCTATCCATCTATCGGGGTCGGCCTTATATTTATTTACAATTGATCCGGGATTTCCGTAACGTGCCAAGAAATCACATTCTTTTATACAAACGTCGCACCCACCACAACAGGTACTTTGTATCGCATCGGTTTTAGAGCCTGAGATCGTTGAGTTCTTAGTTGGTTTTAAATTTTTAAGCATTATTTCCTTAAAATTGATCTAAATCTAAAATTTAAGAAAGATGCTGAGTTTAGTCAAAGTGATTGTTTTAATAAAAAATTTATTCTGTATAGAGAAAATCGATAATCGAAAGAACGGCACTTTAAGCGAGCCCTTATGATGTAACAAGTCCGTTTAGCTTTGCAGTAAGATCTTTTGGACCTGATATTTTAAGACTATTATGCAATGATCGAAGTATTTCTCTAATAATAGCAGTTTTAGGGGTGGGGGAGAGCATCTGGGTTTCAATGGTTTTAATATCAATGACTATTTCTTCAAGCTGCTCATAAGGCTGCTGAGTTTGGGCAAGACACTTTTTAATTTCCTGAAGAATTTTTTCTAAAGCTTTTTGTCCCTGATCTTCTATTATTGTGCTGGTACCCAGCGTTAAAACTTCGCCATTGGATTTTGGGGCGACCTTAACATCTAAAGCTTCCAACCCTTGACGGGTGATGCCAATACCGCCTGAAAGGGTTTTTAATTCTGCTACTCCCTGAATAAAAAGATTTTCCGCCATTGCACTGGCATCATCTTTTTCAAGACCTAAAGCAGACCCTACATCATACATAGATACTTGAACGTCCATATCATCCTGGGTCATGGTATACAATTCATACAAAAAAGCTTTTTCTTCAGGATTATCAATGCTCATTACATCATTCCTTTATTTGAGGAGATTTGAATATGAACAAATCATAACATGATGATGATTTCAAAGGAACCTAAAAAATAAGGAAAAGTTTTGGAGAAAAGATTGAAACCTGTTATACCAGAAAATAAGAAATAAAAGAGAAAATCACGATGACAATATCAAATAATTAAGAAAATATGGGAAATAATAAAAGATTCCAAAATTCATTGAGACACTTCATAAAAAAAACCGTGAAGAAAACCAAGAATAAAGAGCCAAATGACATATGAAAATTCTTCACACATCTGATTGGCATATCGGCCGGTCGCTTTATGGCCGGAAACGCTATGATGAATTCTTAAATTTTTTTGAATGGCTGGCAGAAATTATAGAAAAAGAAAGTGTCAAAACCTTGCTGGTCAGCGGTGATATCTTTGATACAAGTACACCCAGTAACCGAGCTCAAGCGCTTTATTACAGATTCCTTACTAAAGTTGCAGCATCCGGTTGCCACCATATCGTAATTATTGCAGGAAATCATGATTCCCCATCCTTTTTAAATGCACCCAAAGAATTGTTAAAAGCCTTGAATGTTCATGTTGTCAGTTCGATAACTCAGAATCTGGAAGACGAAGTTATTACGCTTAAGGGACCGTCAGATAAACCAGAAGCTATTGTGTGTGCAATCCCCTATTTACGGGATCGGGATATTCGAATGGTTAAGGCTGGGGAAAGTATAGATGATAAAACTACCAAACTGATAGAAGGTATAAAAAAGCATTATACCGATATAGGGAAAATTGCAAAAGAAACGCAAAAAAAATATGGGGGTATCCCAATTATTGGAATGGGACATCTTTTTGCAGCCGGTGGTAAAACCGTAGATGGCGATGGTGTAAGAGAGCTATATGTCGGTTCGCTTGCTCATGTGGGAAAAGATGTATTTCCCCACTGTTTGGATTATGTGGCCCTGGGGCATTTGCATGTCCCACAGGAAGTAGGACATAAAGGACATATCCGGTATTCAGGGTCTCCTATACCCATGGGATATGGCGAATCAAACCAGGAAAAGAAAGTGGTTATAATAACCTTTGACGGCAGGTCACCAAAAATAAAAGAACACCCCATCCCATGTTTTCAAAAGTTGGAAAGAATTTGTGGCACAATGCCAGATATCATTCAAAAAATAGTTGAAGAAAAATCCAATGACAGCCAAGCCTGGTTGGAGGTTGAATATACAGGAACAAAGATTGCCGGTAATTTAAGACAGCGTATTGAAGAAGCAATAAAAGGTACTAATATGGAGGTCCTTCGGATAAAAAACAAACAACTTGTTGATCGAATAATCAATCGAATAAGCACAGATGATATTTTGGATAATTTGGATGTAAATGATGTATTTAACAGACTGCTGGATACGGTTGAGGTGGAAGATAATCAGCGGCCTTTGTTGATTCAGGCATATGAAGAAATCATAAAAACTCTCCATGAAGAAGATAAAAATGCGGAATAAAGGATTGAAATGAAGATTTGTAAGCTAAGATTTAAAAATCTCAATTCCTTGTATGGAGAGTGGGCAATTGATTTCACATCATCAGCGTATGTATCTGATAAGATATTTGCGATTACAGGCCCCACAGGAGCAGGCAAGTCAACTATTCTTGATGCCATCAGTCTATCCCTTTATGGACGGACCCCGAGATTAAAAACTATTACCAAAAACAGCAATGAGATCATGTCTCGTCAGACAGGTGAGTGTTTTGCTGAGATAAGCTTTGAAACAAAAGCCGGTAGATTTAGATGCCATTGGAGTCAAAGGAAAGCCTATCAAAAAGCAGATGGTAATCTTCTTGAGTCAAAGCATGAAATATCAGATGTCTTAAGCGGTCAGATTTTAGAATCAAAGAAACGCGACGTCGCAATAAAAATTGAAAAAATAACCGGCATGGATTTCGACCGGTTCACACGCTCCATGCTTTTGGCTCAAGGTGGATTTGCAGCCTTTCTTCAAGCCGTCCCCGATCAAAGAGCGCCCCTTCTTGAACAAATTACCGGTACAAATATTTACAGTGATATATCAAAACAAGTTCATAAGCAGAAAAGTGACGTGCACAATACACTTGAACTGTTGTTGGCAGAAACAGCAGGAATAGCTATTTTAAGCGATGAAGATGAATCCTCAATTCATAAGGTGCTTTGCGAGAAGCAAATACTTGAAAAGGACCTTGGATCAATAAATGAAGAATTAGAAAACTCAATTTTTTGGCTTGTAAGGATCGATACGTTAAAAAATGAGTTGTTACAAATCAAGGTAGAATCAAAAAATTTGTCAAAAGAATTAAACGCGTTTGAAAATGACAGAGAACGACTAAAAAAAGCCCAGGAAGCAGCCGAGCTGGAAAGCGATTATGCGATCCTATCGTCTAAAAGGGAGCTGCAAAAATTTGATCTTCACGCTTTGGCAGAGGCTGAAACCAAGCTTCCGGATCAGGAGAAAAAACTTGAACTTAAATCCACAGATCTGAAGAATGCTGAAATTAAATTAACAGCAACAAAGAATGAACAAAAAAAAGAGCTGTCCATGGTTAAAAGAGTCAGGGCGATGGACTTTCAAATTTTTGAGAAACAGTCAGCACTAAAAAATATTGAATCAGACTTAAAAAAGGCTCAAAACAGGTTTTTAGAAAATATAAAACGCCAGCAAAAAGCCATATCCAACAAAGCATCAGTAGAGAAAGATTTTTCTCAGGTGGAAGATTATTTGTCTGGTAATGCAAACGATGCAAAATTGGTCACACAGCTTGCCGGCATAAACGAGCAGATAAAGAATTTTAAGGCATTAACGGCACAGATTTCAGACATCAACGCTCAGATTTTAAAACAAAAAAAACAATTTGAATCAGATATTAGCCAATATAAGAAGAGCACAAAATTATTTAATAGGCTTAAAGAAAAACATGATGCAGATAAAAAAAACAGATTACTGAAAAAAAAGAAAATTCAAAACCTTTTGGGTGATCGACTGCTAAGAGAGTACCGGACAGAACATGACAATCTGTTGCGGGAAATGGCCTATAGACAAAAGATTGCAAGCCTTGAAGAAGAACGAGGTAAATTAGAAGATAGCAATCCATGTCCTCTATGTGGATCTTTGAACCACCCCTTTGCTAAAGGCAATTTACCCAAAACCGATGAGATTGAAGAAAAAATTGAAAAATTAAACCATCTGATCAGTAATGTCGATCAACTTGAAAAAGATTTAAAAAAATATGAATCCAAAGAGAAAATTACTGGGCAAAACCGGGTGGATGCAGATAAACAACTTGTTCAAGCAAAACACAAAAAGGAAGAATCAAATGCCAATATTGCCCGCACTGAAAAAGACTTGAAGAGGGTTTTAAAAGATCAGCGTAAATTAGAACACATAATTATTTCAAACTTGGAACCTTTTGGGATCAGCAAGATTCCTGAATCAGGCATTGAAGGTCTTTTAACAACCCTTGATACGCGACAAAAAAAATGGCAGGAGCACCAAAAACAAAAACTATGTAGTGAAAAGAAAATAAATGAACTTATCGCTCAGATAGACAGCATTGATGCAATGCAAAGAGGTCTGGATATCTCAAAAAAAGAAACACAAAATAAATTTAAAACCCTTCAATCAGATCTTGAAAAGTTGATGTCCGGCCGAAATAAATTTTATGGTCAAAAAAATCCAGATACTGAAGAGATTCAAATGGAAGAAAGGGTGTTTAAGGCTGAAAGATCTTTAAAATCAGCAAGAAAGAGTCGGGATGATAAAAAACAGCACCTCAATGAATTAATAACCCGGATAAACACATTGAAAGAAAATACAGCCTTAAGGGAACCAGAACTAAAGCGGTTTGAAACTGATTTTTTAAAGCATTGTAAAAAAGCAGAATTTGATGATGAGTCCATATTTTTATTATCCCTGCTTTCCATAGAAAAAAGAAAAAATTTAGCTCAAAGAGCCGCAAAGCTTGATAAAAAAAAGTCAGATATAGCTGTTCGGAAAAAAGATCGGGAAACAAGACTGAATCAGGAAACAGCTAAAAAGAAAACAGATGATCCTCTTGATCACCTGAGAGAAAAGCAAACCCAAACCCGGGAATCTCTTAAAATATTTGGTGAAGAAATTGGCGCGATTAAGCAAAAGTTGTCTGACAATAAGGATGCAAATAAACGACTTCGCAAGAAAAAGGTATTGATTGATCAACAAAAGAAAGAATGTTCAAGGTGGGATGCCCTCCATGCATTAATCGGGTCTGCAGATGGTAAAAAATACAGGAATTTTGCCCAGGGACTCACATTTGAGGTAATGGTTTCGCATGCCAACAGGCAGCTTGAAAAAATGACGGATCGTTATTTACTGGTTCGGGATGAAAAGCAGCCCCTGGAATTGAACATCATGGACAACTATCAGGCAGGCGAAATTCGATCAACCAAGAATTTGTCCGGGGGTGAAAGTTTTATTGTAAGTTTATCTCTTGCTTTAGGACTGTCCAATATGGCCGGCCGCAATGTAAGAGTGGATTCTCTTTTTTTAGATGAAGGGTTTGGCACCTTAGATGAAGAGGCCTTAGAAACTTCTTTGGAAGCACTTGCAGGGTTACAGCAGGAAGGTAAATTGATTGGAATTATTTCACATGTACCTGCCTTAAAACAAAGAATCAGCACACAAATAACCATTACAAAGGTTTCAGGTGGAAAAAGCATAGTCGAAGGTCCCGGATGCAAGGATCTTAATTAATCCTTAAATTTTCCTTATTTATTGACACGATCTGATACTTTTTCTATAAAATTTATATTACGAATTAGATTCTCTTTGAGAACCCCAAAAAAGGCGTACGCTAATTATGGTTAAATTTCTTATGAACAGACATCTAAACAATAACCCAGATGAGAAAGATAAGAAAAAAAGCACCAGGCATTCGCCTGACAGGGAATATGAAAATCAAAATTTTTACTTTTTTATCGAATATGATGTTCCTGAAATAGAGGATGGTGATCAGGAAATAATTCTGACTAAATCATTTTCCGCCTATCAGAATGCGAATTTTTCAGGACAAGGATTTTTGGAGATTATTCATCCTGCCCTGGCAATTCACCAGATAAGATGCAGTCGTAATCAGATCAGTTTTGGCGTGGTATTTGAACTGGGCCATGACCATGATATTGATTCTGACTATATCCCGGATTTTGGTAAAATTGTCTGGAAGAAAAATATAGATAAATACGATGAGGATATGATTTCGTCTCTTATTTCAAAATCAAACCCTTATAAGGTAAAATACGGAGATTTTGATCAGAGTTAGTGTTTAAACAAAAACTCAGTCCATCTGACGGCAGTTTGTCTCTTTTGTGAAAAATAAAAGTACTACAGATATTATAGCCCATCCCATCATAGGGATAAATCCATATTCATAGGCATCAAGTGAATACGTCCTCACCCCGTTTAGCATCTGGCCTGACCAATGATTATCCAAGATTTTCCCAACAATGGGTTGAAGCAAAGTCGGTCCCATCATCACCCCCATGTTGGTTAGTCCGGAAACAGTTCCAGACAAATTTTTAGGAACAGATTCAGCAACAAAGGCAAAACTGATAATGATGCAGGCGGAAAAGAAACCAGTGATACAAAGGATCACCAATAATTGATAAAAAGAAAGGCTTTCTCTAAACAGTATCAAGGACCATCCCAGGGCAACGACAATACTTCCTGCAATATACAACGGTTTTCGTTTTCCCATTTTATCGGACAGCCATCCGAAGATAGGTGCTCCAATAGCCCATCCGATTAGCAGACAAGATGTAAGCGTTGCGGCCTTCCCTTGAGTTAATCCATGATGGGTGGTTAAGTAGGGCACGCCCCAAAGTCCAGAAAATGTAAGTGTACACCCCACAATTCCCCCGGGAATTACAAATAAAAGCCAGGTGTTTTTAAATTTTAATACTTCTATAATACTCTGCCAAATGCTGTTCAAAGACAATGGTGCAGGCGGTGGTATTTTATTAGTAAATCCTGGATACCCCTTTTCCTGAGGCCAGTCTCGGACAATAAACCAAATCAGTGCACCCAAAATAAGGGTCAAGATGCCTGTGGTGCAAATAACCCAACGCCAGTTAAAGGTATCCATAAGGAATCTTAAAGGAGGACCTGCGGTAATGGCCCCAATAAGTCCAATAGATAAAGCATTACCTGCAACAAAGGCATAGAACCTTTTGGGAAACCATGAAGAAGAAAGTTTGAGTAATCCTACAAAAGCCACTGCAACAGATCCCCCAATGAGAAGTCGGCCAAATCCAGCGCCAATTAACCCAGGGGAAAGGGCAAAAAGAAGGGTTCCAATACCTGCCACGACACAGCCGGATGTTAAAAGCTTTCTTGGACCCAATGTATCAGCCAGAATCCCGGTAGGAATCTGCATCGTCACATATGCATAGAAATACAGTGCAGATAAATGGCCCAGGCCTGAGGCAGAAATATTAAATGCCTGCATTAATTCCTGAGTCATGACACCGGGCGCCACCCGCTGGAAAAATCCAGCCAAATAAAAAAGCGCGCCCAGACCCCAGATAAACCATGCCAAAGTCATGGGCGGTCCGGTTAGTTTATGTGTTTTTATTGTCAAGAATGATACCTTATCTTCGGGGTGTTTCTTTCTGGTGCCCTATAATATTTAGATTTTGGGAATCCTACCATTAGCGCACCGTGGCAGGTATGTTTTTCAGGTAAGTTTAGCTCTTTTTTAAGTCCTGGCCATTGGCCTGCTGCGTAATTGACATATCCTGCCCAGCAGCTGCCAAGTCCATATCCGGTCAATGCAAGTTCAAGATAGGCGATGGCGGTATGACAATCGGCTGATGCACTGCCAAACTCATCTGATGCATACGTAAATACAAGTTGTGGCGCATCCCTGCAGATCCGGTCTGTTCCTTTATCCCATTGCTCAATCAGCGCACCCATATTTAATCCTAAAGCAATTTTAGGCTGGGTTTTTAAAACATATCGCATCCAATCAATCACATGACCAGCGATTTTAGTAACTGTCTCTTTTTTATTAATGACAAGCCATTGAACAGGTTGCTTATTACTACCTGTAGGGGCGCAGCATGCAATGCCCAATGCTTTTTCAAACACATCCTTGGGTACGGGTTTGTCTTTGTAACGTCGAATTGATCTTCTGGATCTTAAGAAATGTTCAACATGATTGGCATCAAGGGCAAGTTCCTTTTTGATGGCCATGCACTTGTCTGAAGAAAAAGAATCAAGATTAAAAGCGCCTTTGGGACAAACTGCCACACAATGACCGCACTGGATGCAAAATTGTTCACCATTCTTTATAAGATCCGGTCCCGCCTCTGTCATTTCAATAACACTCGTCGGGCATTCGATAGCACAAATACCGTCTTTATCACATTTTTCACTGTCTATTTTAAACATACTCATATTCACGCCTTTTAAATTATGAATAACTGGTTCGGTTAAAAAATTTGATAATATCTTTTAATTTGATTTGTGTCATCTTTTTTATCCTTTTCCTTGAAGCATAAAAATAATACAAAGCTAAAAAAGACAAGTCCAATACCTAACGGTACTCATTTTTATATCTCGGAATATCGGAATGTATTGACCCTTTATTAATATTGTTTTAATACATAAAAAAATTAATTCAAAAAAGGAGTGCTTTATGTCAAATCGATTGATTACTATTTTCGCAATTCTGAGTATTTTGATGGCTATGATACTGACCGGATGTTCTACCATGGGGATCTACGCAGCGAATGGCCAGGTGACCACCCCAGGCCTTCCCCCTGTATTTGTTTCAGGAACTGACTGGCATTTGGATCATGTGAAGGATAGTAGAGCGGAGGGCACAACCCTTCATATTTCAGCTGATGGAGAAGTAATTGTCAAGAAAGATAATACACTAGTACCTTCCAAAATTGAGAATGGCGAGATTGTACTGGGAGGGATTCTCAAAAATTTTTTCATCTATTCAAAGACCATAGAGACAATGGGAATGGTTCGCATAAAAGTCCACGAAAAAAACTACTATGACAGGACAGTCGCTAAGTCTCTTGGCCTGTTCGTTAGAGATAGTAAAAATTAATTTATCTTGTGAACATGAAATTCGCCTATGAAATTGATTGGTGATAATCTTAGAATTACAAAACCAGATATACAAGAAGCACTTAAGTCGGGTGATCCTATGCCGGTTCAAGGGCTTGTAAAATTGTGTGTAGAAAAGGGAACCTTTGCCATTGATGTGAATACAGGGCCTTTGGGTAAATCACCTGAAAAGGGAATGGCATTTTTTATTAAGGCTGTCGAGAGTGTAACTCATCTTCCGCTGCTTATTGATACGTCCAATCCTGTAGCCATGAAGGCAGGGCTAAAGGGGGCGAGCAACAGGCCGATTATCAACGGGTTCTCTCTTGAACCTCGAAAACTTGAAAAGATTCTACCGCTTGCTAAAGAATTTGATTGCGATATTGTGGGATTTTTATTGTATCCTGACAGCCGGGTACCAAAAGATGAGGCGGAACGGTTTGAAGTTGCTATTGAATTGATTGAAAAGGCTGAAGATGCTGGCGTGCCAAAAGAACGGGTTATAATTGATCCGATTGTACCGCCGTTGGCATGGGAAGATGGGATTGTTCAGGCAAGAGCGGTTTTAAATGTTATAAGAACTTTACCTGATCTTTTGGGCTTTGACGTTCGAACCATTGGTGGCGTATCAAATCTGACTACCGGAGCGGGAAATAAAAAGAAAAAAAATCTTATGGTGCAAAGTTATGTTGCTATGTTGGCCACGGCAGGGCTTGATTATGCGCTGTTGGATATATTGAATGCTGAAACGGTTGCGGCAGCAAGGGCTTCAAGTATTCTTTCAAAAGAAAATATTTTTTCCTGGGGTATGGTTCCAGGAGGGTGATTTTGTTTTTTAAAAAGATAAAGGAGAAGTAGATACTTTTTTGCCTTTTGCCAAGAAATAGCTAAAAGACAGAATAATTCCCCTGGTATAAGCTTGTGGGCCTGGGAGTGGAAAAAATGTTAATGGCTTGGCGATAAGTGCTGAATTAATTCTTCTTATATCGCCTTGTGGTCCCGTCCGGTTTTTGAAAGGTAATACTCATAATCACCTTTGTAGATGGTTATTTTACCCTGATCGATTTCGAAAACCCGATCAACAAGGCAGCGGAGGAAATGTCTATCATGGCTGACCAGAACAAGAGTTCCGGTGAATTCCTTCAGGGCATGGAGCAGTATTTCCCGGGACTGGATATCCAAGTGATTGGTGGGTTCGTCAAGAATCAGGAGATTTAAGGGTTTTCCCAGGAGGGTTGCCAAGACTACCCTGCTTTTTTCTCCGCCAGATAGCTGTTTTATCTGTTTGTCCACATCATCACCCGAAAAGAGAAATGCAGCACACAAGTTTCTTATTACACCAATTCCTTCAAGGGGAAGGGCCTCCTGAACTGTATCAAAAACAGTTTTTTTTGCATCGAGAATATCCATGGCGTGCTGACTGAAATAACCGATGTTAACACTGGCTCCAATTTTGGCGATGCCATGGGTTGGTTTCGTTTTTCCTGCCAGAACCTTTAAAAAGGTGGATTTGCCGGCCCCGTTAATTCCGACAACAGCAATCTTATCTTGCCTGCTGATCACTCCGGAAATATCACTGAATACGGTAATAGGTTTTTGATCTGGGGTTTTCCAGTGTTTTGTAAGATTGTCGAAAAAGACAACGTCATCACCTGAACGCGGGGTCTTAGAGAATTTAAATTTGATGGTCCGCTGGTGGTTCGGAAGTTCAATTCGGTCTATTTTTTCTAACTTTTTGATACGGGACTGTACTTGTGCTGCATGGGATACCCGTGCCTTGAAACGGGCGATGAAATTTTCTTCCTTGGCAAGCATTTCCTGCTGGCGCCGGTGGCTTGCCACAAGTTGCGCCATTCTGATTTCCCGTTCCCGGATATAAAAATCATAGTTTCCACCATAAGTAGTGGTCGTGTAATTAGCCACTTCAATAGTCCGGGACACAACCTTGTTCAGGAAATCATGGTCATGGCAAGTCATTAGAAGAGCTCCCTTAAAATCATTAATCAGCCAGTTCTCCAACCAGATAATGGATTCCATATCCAGATGGTTGGTGGGCTCATCTAAAAGAAGAACGTTTGGGCTGATCGTCAGGATTTTTGCCAGGGCGATACGCATCTTCCATCCACCACTGAAGGATTCCACAGGACGAGTGTAGTCAGAAGGGCCTATTCCTAAACCTGTGAGAATAGTTTGAGCACGGGTTTCAAGATCATATCCACCACGGTTTTCAAATTTTTCAGCAGTTTCCCCATATTTTTCAAGCAGGATTTCCATAGCGCTTTCCTCCATGGGGTCTGCCATGGCTTCTTCCATCTCTTTCATGGATTTCCCCAGAAACACTACATCGGAAGCACCAGACATCACTTCTAAAATGGCTGACCTGCCCGACATCTCCCCCACATTCTGGGAAAAGTAACCGATTTTTATTTTTTTTGAATAGGAGATATCTCCGTCATCAGCATCTTCCTCTCCTGTGATCAGATGAAAGATTGTTGTCTTGCCAGTACCATTGGCGCCAACAAGCCCGGTCCGTGTTCCGGTCAAAATCTGCAGGCTCGCTTTTTTAAAAAGAATCTGAGATCCGTGCTGTTTTGATATATTTGTCAGATGAATCAATATACTGCTCCAAACAAAAAATGACAAAATTACCATGTCTGATGGGTATGTTGCAAGAAAAGTATTAAAAACATGCATTTAAGAAAAAATCGAATATAGTAGGGAAACTTTTAAATCAAGTAACTTATAATAATTGAATTTTCAATGGGTTAAAGTTTTTTAATTGCTTTTAGCAACTATTTTAGTTGATAACTCGCGAATTCGGTTGTAGATTTAAAAGTAACTTAATCCTATTGGAAATCCGAGGAGATCGCTTTATGCTGAAAAAAAACATCAACGTCACAGAATCCATAAGAGCATTCAATCGCTATTATACTCATAAGATCGGCCTTTTGAACAATCGGTTGTACAATAACTTTTCTCTTACTGAGGCACGGATTATATTCCACGTGGGAGAAAATGATGGGGTAACGGCCGGAGAGATGGCCTCCCTTTTTGGCCTGGACAAGGGCTATACCAGCCGGATAATCAAAAAAATGGTGATGGCAGATATCTTGAAAAAAGATACATCAAAAAAAGATACCCGTAGACAAAATCTTTCTTTGTCGGTCAATGGGAAAAAGGTTTTGGTCGGGCTTGAAGAGATTTCCAATGGGTTTATCGATGGGTTATTAAATCCGCTGACTGTTTCAGAGCGGCTGGACGTTCTTGGCGCTATGGAGAAAATCCAGACCCTTTTGGAAAAGGGTAGAGAATCAAGGGATATTTATACTATCAGGAGTATGAAGCCGGGCGATTTAGGATATGTGGTCTCAAGCCATATGGGGATTTATGGTGATGAACATCAGTTTGACAGTTCTTTTGAACATTATGTTGGAACCGATGTGATGGCTTTTGGGAAAAATTTTGATTCTAAAAAAGAGAATCTTTGGGTTGCTGAAAACAGGTCACAAAAAGTGGGTTCTGTAGCGATTGTGAATAATGGTGATGGCGTTGCCCAGCTTCGATGGCTGATCGTCGATGCATGTGCAAGAGGCAATGGCATTGGTGAAAAGCTGGTAGATATTACGGTGAGTTTTGCAAGAGAGAGACAATACGAGAAAATAATTCTGATGACCACTGATTTTTTATCGCCTGCCCGGGCCTTGTATGAAAAGTTTGGTTTCAAACAGGTGTCTTCCCAAAAAGAAGTCAAGTGGGGCAGATCCATGCATATCGAATACCTTGAACTTATATTATAAACTAATCTTAGTATTACTTAATAGATGATCGGGCAACCTTGGCCTCATCAAAAGATGCCATCTCACACATAATTTTGCAGGCAGCATCAGCCATGTCAATGGCAAGAGCAGCACCGGTGCCTTCTCCTAACCGCATATCTAAATCAATCAAGGGTACAAGATTCATGTGAGAAAGGGCGGCTTTCTGAGCCTGTTCCACTGATTTGTGTCCGGAAATAAGATATCCCTGGATGCCCGGGTTAATGATATAAGCGATTAGACCTGCGGCAGTTGAAATTACCCCGTCCAGAACAACAGCACATCTTTTTGAGGCAGCAGCCAGAACTGCACCGGTAATGCCGGCAATTTCAAACCCGCCGATTTTTTGAAGGATCTCAAATCCATTGGAAGGATCAATGGAATGAAAGTCCATTACCCGTTCAATAACTTCAGTTTTATGGGATAGTCCTTTATCATCAACTCCGGTTCCCCTCCCTGTGGCCTGGGCTGGCGTAATCCCAGTGATGGTTGAAATTATTAAAGAAGAAGAGGTGGTATTGCCAATGCCCATTTCACCTAATCCAACAATATCAATGGGGTGCTGGTCATACGCATCAAGAAAGGTTGTCATCCCGTTTTCAAGCGCCAGGATCATTTCTTGTTTTGTCATAGCATCTTCAATGGCAAAGTTTTTTGTTCCTTTGGCTATTTTGTTTATGATGAGGCCGGGGTGCGGGTTAAATTCACGGCTCACACCCATATCCACAACTTTCATGTCGATGGTGTGGTGGCGGCAAAGAACGTTAATGGCAGCTCCGCCATTTAAAAAGTTATCCACCATCTGGGCAGTAACTTCGGATGGGTATGCTGAGACACCTTCCTCAGTGATGCCATGGTCTCCTGCAAAGACAAACAGATTTTTTTGCTGAATGGTTGGATTGAGATCATCCTGGATCAGACTCATCTGGACGGCAAGGCCTTCGATGCGGCCCAGAGCGCCAAGAGGCTTTGTTTTATCATCTATTTTGGCAGTGGCATCTGCAAGCAGCTTGTCTGAAAGAGGCGTGATTGTTTCTATGACTTTTCTGCAAAGGTTTTGTGGGTTAAGATCATTAAGGTTGAGGCCAGGGGGGGCATTTATTTGTTCTTTTGGTGCGAATGGCATGTCAGAGGCCAGACTGAAATCCAGGATATATTTTAGGTGTTTTCCAGATAATACATCTGCCATAAGCTGCGGTGCTTTTTCAGGGGCAACGATGTCTTCAATTAAAAGACTCAGCTTATTTTCATGGGCCTGCATAAAGGGAATTGCTTTTTCCATATGCGCTTTTGTCATACCGTAGACACCGGTTACTTTCGCTTCTTTATAGTGGATAAGATTCAGAAGGTTTGTCTCTATATGTTCGTTTTTTGAAATTCCACTGAAAAAAGAAATCTGGCCAGCTTTGCTGACTTTAGCAATACCCTGGCAAAAAGCTATAAAATCAGCACAGGCATTGATTACCAAATCAAATTCACTTTCATGGGTGTCTTTGGTACACGTGATGCCAGTGGCTGAAAGGAAGGGCTCAATATGTTTTATTTTTGTTTCATTTTTTTCTATAATATGCGGAAAAAGTCCCAGGAGATGAGCATAAAGGGCTGTGATAAGCCCCATGGTACCGGATCCATAGATCAAGATCCGGTCATTTTTTTTTATCATCAATTTTTCAAAGGCATTGATCACGCATCCGATGGGTTCTGCAAAGCAGGCCACGTGAGTATCAAGATTACTGGGGATGGGAATCAGGCTGTCAGATGGAAGGATTGCCTTGTCAGCAAACCCGCCGTCTGTGTGAAACCCTGTTATTCTCATGTCTTCACAAAGATTTTCCTGGGCCATCTGGCAGAATTTACAGGTGCCGCAGCTTTTACCTGGCCAGACTATGTATCTCTGATCATTTTGATCTTTGACCACCATTTCATGGCCAAGGACTCTTGGAAAGACAAGGTCTCTGTGGCCTTGTTCCCACATCTTGGCATCTGTACGGCAGATGGCACAGCTGAGAACGAAAGTTTGCTCAAAGCCCTTTTTGATTTCAATTGGGTTTTGATGGTCAGGTTTAATTTCAAGCCTTCCAAGGCCGCTTAGCACCATTTTCATGTTAAAGATCCTCTTCTGTGAGAACAAGTTTTTTAATACAGATTTTTTTAAAGCCTTTTTTTTTCAGGCTTAATTCATGTGCTTGTACTGCTTTCATTTGTTCCATGGGGAATACGCTTGATTTATCTAAGTTTACAAGCAGATAATCATTGTCCTTGAATCGAACATATTGCTGATCTGATTTAATAATGAGAAGTTCCATTTTTTACTCCCGATTATATTAAGTTAGGCTATAAAGCTTTTCTAAACCTTTTTCAGGGTCTGTGTTTTGAGCTGTTACCCATTTTTCAAGGGTCTCAAATGCAGTACCGGATTCAAGCAGTTTTGCAGCCTGTTGAATTCCATCTTCAAGGGTCGTCGCCTTTTGGGCGGCAAGAAATATCAGGCCTGCATTAAGCAATGCGGCATCTTTCCTGGCACTGTCTTCTTTGTTGTTTAAAAGGGATGCAAACCGCTTAGATTCTGTTTTTATATCTTTTTCAGGGCAAAGATCACTAGGGTTTTTAACATCAAGGCCAAGCTTTTTTGGATCAATGGTAAATTCGGTGATACCCTCTTTTTCAGAAATCTGAGCGCAATGGGTAATGCCGCAGACAGAAGCTTCATCCATACCTTTATCTGATTCATCAATGCATCCGTGCAGAACAATGGCATTTTTGTAACCGATTTCTTCCATTACATCTGCAACCGGGCGGATCATTTCTTTTGAATAAACCCCTCGAACGCCTATGGAAGGAAGGGCAGGGTTGGCAAGAGATGCGGCAATATTCAGGGTTGAGCCAAAAAAGATTTGAGAAAGGATACGGCCTAACGCCATTGGATGAATATGGGGGCTCATACCGTTGAACAGACCTAAGCCTGCAGACTCGATACTTTTAGCAACAATATCTGCGGTACACTCTACATCAACGCCTAAAGCTTCTGCCATATCTACTGTTCCGCAGACTGAGGTGATGGCCCGTGCACCATGTCTTGCCATAGGGATGCCGCCTGCTGCCGCGATGATAGAGGCGGCTGTACTGATATTAAATGTTTTAAAGGTGTCCATACCCGTGCCACTGTTGTCAACGGCTTTGATTTTCTGGCCCAAGTTAACCTTGGTGGTGTCCAGGTCATAGATA
This sequence comes from Desulfobacteraceae bacterium, assembly GCA_024227235.1. Taxonomy (GTDB): domain Bacteria; phylum Desulfobacterota; class Desulfobacteria; order Desulfobacterales; family Desulfobacteraceae; genus Desulfobacula. The sequence continues at coordinate 34,328 of JAAEKY010000421.1, forward strand.
GCTTCCCATGAGCCAGCAACTTCCTCTTTTGTTTCACCTTTGGCTGTTAAAGCAGCCAGAAATGCGCCTTGTTGCATATCTGTAACATCATTGTTTAAAACAGAAATAAAGGCTTGTTTTGCATCATATCGGGTAAGATTTTTTTTTCTGAATAAGATGGGTAATGGTGGTGCCAAATTCCTGGTTCAATGTCTGAGACATCGACATACCTCCTGAATAAATTTATTCAAAAGGATTTTGTTCCAGCAAAGAATCCTAAAATTTTGCAAAAAGGCAGGCTTTCCGACTTACGGATCGTCCTAATCACTGCGTCTTCCCCTTTAAAAGAGTGACATTCTACAGCTTTCGTCCCCGATCACGGCAATGGCTGGCATGTGACGGGCTTTCACCGTCTTTCCTTTTATCCAGAGAATTTAAATAAAGACAAATTCTTTAGCACCTTTATGCCTGGAAAAAGGTTATACATTCCAAATCATTATTTTGTCAATTAAAAAAGCGTCAGCTGAAAATTGCCAGGCAAGCACCAATGAGTGCCAGAAAGATAGCAATTGTTTTGTTGGCAGTAATCTTTTCTTTGAGAAAAATGGCAGCAAAAATAAAGATAAATATGGTGGACATCTGGTTTAAGATAGCGGCCTGGGATGCGGTTGTGTACTTCATCCCTGCTACCCAGCAAAGCAATGCCAAATAGTTACCGCAAATAGAGGCTGGAAGCGCAAAGAACCAAGCTTTTGAAAATTTAAGCTCGACAAAGTATTGTTTACGTTTGGGGTGAAATAAAACAATGGCAAGCAAGGTTAAAGTTCCTGAAACGACTCGGACAAGCGTTGCCCAGAATATATCAGTTCGTTCAAGCAGTTCCTTAATGATGACTATCCCAATAGCAATGAATATCATTGAAAGGCATCCGATAAGGATACCAGTCAAGAGGCTTTTACCGACTGATTTCTGGTCTGATTTTTTGTTTTGGCTATCCTTTTTTTTAATTGACCCTACAAAAACAGCAGTCAGTACCATAAAGCCGCCTATTATGGCACCACCACTTAAATTTTCTCCCAATATGATAAAAGAAAAAAAGATTACACTGGGAAGATAAAGGCATTCAACAATGGCCAAAAGACTGGCACCCAGTTTGTCTAAGGCAATAAAAAAGAAAAGGTCTGCCAGTGTAATACCGAAAAAGCCTGATAATGCAAGTAATAGCCAGTCGTTAGCAGGCTTGTCCGGGAAAAATGGAATGTTTAAACACAACATGGTAAGTGTGATCAGGATTAATGCCACAAGGCTTTTATAAATATTCAGAGAAATGGGAGAAAATACATCCCCGCTTTTTTTAAATAAAATAACACCGCAGGCCCAAAAAAAGGCAGCGGCGAGAGACAATACAGCGCCCAGCATAGCTATTAACCTACTTGTTTATTAAGGAGCCTTCCTTTAAGATGGGGTAGTCCTTTTTGTTTATCACGAAGTTCAAAATTGATAATGGTTTGTTGGTTGTCTTTATCTGTTTTACTTTCAAAGCCCAGTGCAGTTGTTGCAGGCATAAAGATCGGCAACTTAAAAGAGGCTTCAATTTTTACGGATTCATGAATATCAAATTCTTTGTCAAGGCTTGCAATCACTCTTGCAAGGCTCCACATACCATGAGCAATTGCTTTTTTAAATCCAAAAAGTTTTGCTAAAATATTATACTGATGGTGGGGATTGTAATCTCCTGAAACAACAGCATACCGCCGTCCTGTACCTGTCGGTACAAAGATAGTTTCTTTTTTTTCTAAAAATTTTTCATCTTTTTTCTTTGGTGTTTTTTTTCTTTTCACAGGACTTCTTGTAAAAAAAGTTGAAATTCCCTGCCATACAAGCTCTTTGTTTGATTTAACCTCCAAAGCAAATGTGGTTTCAATTCCTTTTTGAGTTTTGTTTATCCCGCAAATGGCGCATGAAAGATCAAGGATTTCATCAATTCTTACAGGCCTTTTTTGTTTAAATGATTGAGATATCTGGATCAGGCCTAATGGATTGATGGGGAAAAAGGGCGACGTAATAAATTTGCCTAAAAGGCCAATAAAAAGCGTCTGCAGATAAGATATGGGAATGAAATTTTTCTTGTCCTGCGAAAAGCTGCAGACCGTCCTGTAATTTCGAACAAGATCTTTATTGGGTGTATAATTTTTTAAAACTATTCGGGTTCTATCTACAACAGCATTATCCGCAATAGTGCTGGAGCGAAGAAAGGAAATCAACAAGGCTTTTAAAAAAATAAATCCCATGGAAGGATGCTTTTTTATTTCCACAATTATTTCAGAGTCGGCCAGTTCAACTTTTTTTATATTTTGATTGTTTTTCATAAGCAGCTTACTCTATACCTGATAAAAAATTCAGTCAAATACTAAAAATGAAATTATTTTTTTTTGCTAAATGCAGATTAAGGTTGACGCATAATATCGCAGGGTATAATAGCATGACCAAAATTAAAGTTAGTTTATTTAAGTGTTTAAATATAATAGTGTCAATTGCTTATGAAAAGTGTTACTTTATTTCTAAGGTTAACGGGGCTCAAACCCGAAATTAGGCCTCCATCCGATAAAAAGTGTTCATGTTTTAATACCCCGATTGCTGATGGTGGAGGAGGCTATAAGAATCTCATAAATTTTTAAAGGTTTATAATAGAATTATTTGAATGGTAAAGCCATTTAAAATATACTTACGGGATAAACAATGGGGTTGGTTCTGTAAGAGTAAACAATGATGTTTATGTTGGATTTATTCATCCAAAACTTTTTTTAACAGGAGACAAAAAATGGGAACAATAATGGATATTGTCAATACTAGAGATCCATTTGAAAAAGAATTTCATCAGGCTGTAACTGAGGTTGTTGAATCTGTAAAACCGGTTCTGGAAAAGAACCCTGAGTATCGACATGCCGGAATTATGGAAAGGATTGTTGAGCCGGAGCGCTTTATTCAGTTTAGAGTCCCATGGGTCAATGATCAGGGTGTGGTTCAAGTCAACAGAGGATTTAGAATCGAAATGAACAGTGCGATCGGGCCTTATAAAGGCGGCCTTCGTTTTCATCCGTCTGTAAACCTTTCTATTTTGAAATTTCTTGCATTTGAACAGGTATTTAAAAATGCATTGACAACGCTTCCCATTGGCGGTGGAAAAGGCGGGTCAGACTTTGATCCTAAGGGTAAATCAGACAATGAAGTCATGAGATTTTGCCAAAGCTTTATGAGTGAGCTATACCGTCACTTAGGCCCTGATACAGATGTTCCTGCAGGAGATATCGGTGTGGGTGGACGGGAGATCGGGTACCTTTTCGGAATGTATAAAAAATTAAAAAATGAATTCTGTGGTATTCTCACCGGAAAAAGCCTTAACTGGGGCGGCAGTCTGATTAGACCTGAAGCAACTGGATATGGGTCTGTCTTTTTTGCTGATGAAATGTTGGCCACTAAAAAAGATAGCCTCAAAGGAAAGACATGTCTGGTTTCAGGTTCTGGAAACGTGGCGCAATACACCACTGAAAAGTTGAACCAGCTAGGCGCAAAGGTTGTGACACTGTCTGATTCATCTGGATACATTTATGATGAAAAAGGAATCGACGAAACCAAACTCCAACATGTCATGTACCTGAAAAATGTCAAACGCGGCAGAATAAAAGAGTATATAGAAAAATATCCAAAAGCGGTTTATACAGCTCTGGATGGCAATGCTGAGTTTAACCCCTTATGGAACCATAAAGCTGATTGCGCCTTCCCAAGCGCAACTCAGAATGAAATCAATTCTAAAGATGCCCAGAATTTAGTCAAGAATGGTATTAATGTGGTTTGTGAGGGTGCTAACATGCCCACCATGCCAGAAGGTATTGATATCTTTCTTGATAACAAAATTCTCTATGCACCGGGCAAGGCAGCTAATGCAGGTGGTGTTGCGGTATCCGGGCTTGAAATGTCCCAGAACTCAATGAGAATTAAATGGTCCCGTGAAGAAGTTGAAGCTAAACTTAAAGGCATTATGCAAAGCATTCATTCTGCATGTATGTCTGCTTCGGAAGAATATGGAACGCCTGGCAATTATGTAAATGGCGCCAATATTGCAGGCTTTGTAAAAGTAGCAGATTCAATGATGGATCAGGGCGTGGTTTAATTTTTTCAGATTGTTGTAATCTCTATGTCGGGATACGGGTGAGGGCCGGTATCAGCCGATTTTATGGAAGACTATTACACAAAAGTTATTGGAATATATGCGGGGCTGGGGGAGCCCCCCCCCAGCCACCCTATTTCGTGTGATTATTAAAAAAAGGTTCATTAAGGAATGTATCGACTGATAACCGTAGGGGGTATGAGAAGGATTTCTTCTGGAAGGGATGTACATAATTCATTACTGCATTGTCGAATCCAGTTAGAGCCTGCAACTAAAGCAATTTTACGTAGCTGCATAATTACCTTACCTGCATGTATTAACAGGTCATGGTATCCAGTTCTTCTTTTGTGAGTTCCGCTTTCACCATTAATTCAGTGTTGAAAAGTCTTTTCTTTGTTAAAGAAATTCGAATATAATATTCCAACTTCACCTGTATGTCTTACTTTTTACCATTTGTTAGATCTAAGAGCGAAATATCCTACAATTTTATTTTGTAACCACCCTATAACAATCCTGATTGTTATGAAAAGTTTCTACATCGGAATACGGGTTCGGGCAAGCATCTGCTGATTTCATGGAATATCATTATATAAAATTAAATGTTGTCGGTCTAATGAAAACATAATTTTGATTTCACGCAACGGCTGCCCTTGTTTCATAAAACGATCGTTTTTTGAGACAGACTTTTTGCCTCTGACATTGCATAAAATTAGTATCGAAGGGTATCTTGTTTAGCGTTGGTTTTTATTCAAATTCTATTCCCAGGCCAATATGGAAAAATTCCATGCCGAGGAAAAATTCCATATTTTTTCTTTATAAAAACAGCCGTCTTATTTACTAACTTATTGATATTTAACCAAATTTAAAAATTTATCAAGACTGGTACACCAATTGCTTCTTGGAATAGTAAGTTTAATTTTACTTAAAAGGAGTACTTATGAATGAATCTATAAAAACATCAGATCTTTGCATAAATTGTATCAATTCAGCTCAATGCAGTTATTGTCTGAATTCCACAAAACCCATTATTTTTTGTGAGGAGTTTTCAAGTGATGAATCAGTAGAATCGCACCCCATCTCTGGTAAAAGAAATCAGACTGCTGATTTCATCGAAAGCCTTAATTCTAACAGCCTTTGCAGTAATTGTGAAAATATTGAAACATGTGGTCTGCAAAAAACAAACAGCCCTGTAGTTCATTGTGAAGGATACAGGTAAACTCACCAGGAGAAATTTAATGAACGCTTATACAAACAATGTTTTGAAATTGCTCAAGGAAAAATATCCCTGGGAAAAAGAATACATTCAATCCGTATCTGAGGTATTTAAATCCATCACACCAATTTTAAATGCTAAGATGGAATATCAAAATAACCGGATACTTGAACAATTGGTGGAACCGGACAGATCTATCAGTTTCAGGGTACCCTGGAAAGATGATCAGGGTCGTATTCAAATCAACACAGGATATCGTGTTGAATTTAATAATGTGCTTGGTCCATATAAAGGCGGACTTCGGTTTCACGTTTCGGTTACCTTGAGTATCATTAAGTGCCTCGGATTTGAGCAGATTTTCAAAAATGCTCTTACCGGGCTCCTTATTGGTGGAGGAAAAGGCGGTTCTGATTTCAACCCAAGAGGGAAATCCGACAATGAGATTATGAATTTTTGTCAAAGCTTTATGCTGGAGCTTTCAAAACATATTGGCGCAAACACTGACGTTCCAGCTGGGGATATCGGTGTAGGAACCCGTGAAGTTGGTTATCTTTTTGGAATGTATCGACGGATAACCAAATCTTTTGAAGGCGTTTTGACTGGAAAAGGCCTTGAATGGGGGGGCAGTTATCTTCGGCCAGAAGCTACCGGATATGGCGTGGTTTATTTTGCAGAAGAAATGTTAAAAAATATAAATGATAACATTGAAGACAAACTTGTTGTGGTTTCAGGGTTTGGAAATGTTGCATGGGGTGTTGTAAAAAAAGTAAATGAACTTGGTGGAAAGGTCGTAACCCTTTCTGGGCCGGATGGATTTATCCATGACCCAGATGGTATTTCCGGTGAAAAAGTGGATTTTATGCTGAGAATGAGACTGACCGGAAATGACAGGGTAAAAGATTATTCAGACAAATATAAAGTTAAGTTTTATGAGGGAAAACGCCCGTGGATAATCCCCTGTGATATTGCATTTCCTTGCGCCACACAAAATGAGCTTGATATTAATGATGCAAAACAATTGGTAAAAAATAATGTAAAATGTCTGGTGGAAGGTGCTAACCTGCCGGTTACCCTCGATGGTATGGAGTTTCTGGAAAATGCAGATATTTTTTATGCCCCGGCAAAGGCATGTAATGCTGGTGGCGTTGCATGTTCATGCTTTGAAATGGCTCAGAATGCTAATTTCATGCATTGGACTGAAGATGAGGTGGATACAAAACTGCACCAGGTGATGAAGCATATTCATGACCAATGCTATGAAACAGCTCAGGAGTTCAATAAAAAGGGAAATTATGTATTCGGTGCCAATGTCGCGGGATTCCGACGGGTGGCAGATGCCATACTGGATCAGGGTATGGCTTGATGTTATTGACTTTTATTTATATAATCTTACTTTGCTGCGACAGGTTCTTTGTTGAAATTTTTCAACCTGGAACCTATCGAATAAATAGATATGGACAAAAGAACACGAATGAAAGCAAATAACGACAGATCTGAGAATCAGCAGCAGCTAATTGACCGCCTCATCAAAAGAAATGAAAAGCTTGAAAAAGTTAATGATGAATATAAGCGGGTCTGCCGGAATGAAGAAGAGCGAATAAAAGAACTCAACTGCCTTTATCAGGTAGCCCAGTGTGTGGTCATTGAAACTGATATGGACAGGGCTCTTGGGAAAATTGCTCGGATCATACCCAATGGCTGGCAACACACAAAAAAGTCCTGTGCCCGTGTTACAGTGAAGAAAAATCCTTTTTTATCCGGTAATTTTTTTAAATCCGATGTTTTTCAAAAGGAAGATGTCTTTTTAGATGGACAAATAGTTGGGAGGATAGAAGTTTTTTATGATTCTTCTCTGGTATCAAACCAGGAGAATCCTTTTCTTATTGAAGAAAGAAATCTTTTGAAGGGGATTGCCGATATTATCAGCTTCTACCTTCAAAAACAGAGAAATGATGACAAAAGGAAAATTATCCAGCAACAGCTTTTGCATGCTGACCGGCTGGCAACCATTGGCCAGCTTGCAGCAGGTGTTGCTCATGAATTAAATGAACCACTTGGCAATATACTTGGTTTGGCTCAGTTGTCGTTGAAATTACCCAAGTTGCCGGATCAGGCAAAAACGGATCTTAATAAAATCGAGGATTGTGTCATCTACTCCCGGGAGATCATAAAAAAACTCATGGAATTTTCCAGGCAGTCATCCTTGAGTAAAGAAACGTTTGATCTTAATCAACTGATAGAAAATTCCATCACATTTTTAGAGGTCCGGTGCCATAAAGAAGACATTACCATTATTAGACAATATGCTGAAAATGTTACTATTACAGCCGATCCCACCCAAATCAAACAAGTCATTACTAATTTGACCATTAATGCCATCCAGGCAATGAAAAATGGTGGTGAATTGACGATTCTTACTCGAAAAGTTGATAAAAAAATCGTCTTTTCTATTGAAGACAGCGGGGTCGGGATTTTGGAAAAAAATATCAGCCGGGCATTTGTACCATTCTATACAACCAAAGATGTTGGTGAAGGCACAGGGTTAGGCCTTTCTGTTGTTTATGGCATTATCCAGAATCATAATGGGGATATCAAAGTCAGCAGCAAACCCGGTAAAGGAACTATTTTTCAAGTCACATTACCTTTGGAGGAAGTTTGATGCCATCAAATACACACAATCAATCACGTGTTCTTATTGTGGACGACAATGCCCTTACGTGTGAAGTGATCCGGAGAAATCTTGAATTAACCGGGTATCATATATTCTCAGCCAATAATGTGGAGACAGCAGTCCAGGTATTAAATCGGCAGGAAATTGATCTTGTGATTACCGACTATAAAATGCCAAAGCATTCAGGACTTGAGCTGATTAAATATATACGAAATCACCAAAAAAACATTTGCATTATCATGCTGACCGGTTACGGTTCCATCAATAGTGCGGTTACCGCAATGAAAGAAGGTGCGGATGAATACATTACCAAGCCGTTTACAGACCGGGAACTGCTTGATGTCGTCAAAAACACATTAGAAAAACAAAAAGAAAAAAAGATAAATCCGGATGTTATATATACAGATGCCTGGGATAAATTCGGCATCATCGGGGAATCTTTGAATATGTGTGAAGTTTACTCAAGAATTGAAAAGGCTTGTAAAAATGATGCAACCGTATTGATTTCAGGTGAAAACGGTACGGGAAAAGAGCTCGTGGCCCGAGCAATTCATTATCATCACCAAAAAAGATCTATCAACCCTTTCATACCGGTTAACTGCCCCGGTATTCCTGTCAGTTTGTTTGAAAGTGAATTATTTGGTCATGCAAAAGGCTCATTCACAGGTGCTGTCCAAGATCGAAAAGGGTTTTTCCAGGCAGCTGAAAAAGGCTGCCTTTTTTTAGATGAAATCAGCGAGCTGCCATTAGAGCTTCAGGCCAAATTTCTCAGGGTGATTCAAGAAAAGGAAATTTTCAGGGTCGGGGAAAGCCAGTTAAAAAAAATAGATGTCAGAATAATTGTTGCAACCAATAAAAACTTGGAAGCTCTGGTTGACAAAGGATTATTCCGCCAGGACCTGTTCTTTCGTTTGAATCTGATTAATATAGACATCCCCCCTTTGAGAAAGCGTAAAAACGATATTCTTCTTCTTGCCAAACATTTTGCCATAAAATACGCCGAAGAACTGGGAAAAAACGAACCGGCCTTTACAGATAAAGCGATTGCGGTCTTAAAAGAGTATTCATGGCCAGGTAATGTCCGGGAACTAGAAAACCTTATTCATCGAACCATGATTATGAATGAAAAAGATTATATAGACAGTGTGGATTTCCCGGGTGCAATGAAATCAAACCTCTCATTTGGTCAGGGGCTGACTCTAAGTCTTGAAGATATGTCAAAAAAATATGTCAAAGATGTTGTCCAGCAGACCGGCGGGAATAAAGCAAAAGCACTTGAGATACTGAAAATTGACAGGAAAACCTTATTAAAAAAATTAAAATAGCGTTTATATAAACTATGTTGTTGATATAAAAAAAAGGCTGGTAAAATGGACCTTTCGCAAAGACGATATTCACTATCTTATCCACATGATCTCCTTTTTTATAATTTTCCTCAGTGCTGTCCATTATTTTCTCTTTTAAATCCATTGCAGGATGCCACTCATTTCCCTGTAAACAAAAGATTCTTTAAGCCAGACGATCAAGAATTTTATACATCCTCTTGATTTAAAAGTTCATCGCCTAATGCATCAATCAGTTTGTGGCAACTGGGGCATGTCATATTCAACCTTTTTACATCACCTTTCATCACAGGTTTCCGGCAATGCGGACAATAGTATGTTTTTGACTTGATACCCTTTTTTTTCTGATCATTGTTTTCCATTCATCTTCCTTATACCTCTGCGTGAAAACTCATCCTTAGTGCCTCCTGATTTCGGTCGTAAGAAGGATGGGGTTTAGCTTTATTACTTAAATGCTTCAATCAACTCATTTGCTGTTGATGCTGCATCACCAATTAACATAATGGTTTTTTTATCCTTGTATAAAGTGTTTTCCACTCCAGAATAGCCTGGGTTTTCATCAAAATTGCATATGAGTATTCTTTTAGCGTCATGGGCATTTAATATCGGCATTCCAGAGATGGGAGTACCCTTGGTATCCATTGCTGCCGGATTCACCACGTCACAGGCCCCAAAAATAAGAACAGCGTCAGTTTGTGAAAATTCAGGATTGATATCATCCATCTCATACAGCTTGTCGTAATCGACTTCGGCTTCAGCAAGAAGAACATTCATGTGCCCCGGCATTCGACCAGCTACCGGATGAATGGCAAACTTGACTTCCGTACCTATTGATTCAAGCATTGAAGCCAGCTGCACCACCTTGAACTGTGCCTGAGCCAAAGCCATACCATATCCGGGTATGATAATTATTTTCTGGGCGGTCAAGAGTACGGAAACGGCAACATCAAAAGGGGTTCTCTGATTTTTCTTATTTAAAGACGCCTCAATGTCAGGCGTTTCCTTTGAAAGGTTTTCAACAAGATATTCAATTGTTTCTTTTGCATTTCCAAGCAGCAAGGTAGTGTTGTCATTTTTATACAAAGGGTTTTCAACACCAGAGTATCCTGGTTTGTCGTCCAGATTACAACACACAACATGCCCTGATTCATGGGTGTGCAGAATCGGCATTCCAGATATAGGAGAGCCGTCAATTTCTATGGCAGCAGGATTGACTACATCACATGCCCCTACAATTAAAGATAAATCTGTTTTTGCGAAGTCAGGATTTATTTCATCCATTTCTTTGAGCAGGTCGTAATCAATACCTGCTTCGGCAAGAAGAACATTCATATGCCCCGGCATCCTGCCAGCTACCGGGTGAATGGCAAACTTTACATCCTTTTTCATATCAATCAAAAGGTTGGAAAGATCAATGACTGCAAACTGTGCCTGTGCCACAGCCATGCCATACCCTGGAACTATAATGATTTTTTTTGCCTCCTGTGCATACTCAAGTGCTTTTTGAAAATTATCTTTTTCAATGGGAGGATGGCTGGCTTCCGGATTGATAGTATATATATCGGTTTTATCTGTCTTGGGATTTTTATTTTTTGATGAAATATCCTGAACAGGGACAAAGACTCTATAAAGACTGCGGTTCATGGCCTTACACATGACATAGGTTAATATTGATCCTGATGCTGCGACCATTGCCCCACAGGAAATCAACAGCTTATTTTCGATTATCATTCCACAAAAGGCTGCAGCCACACCTGCTGCTGCATTTAAAAATGAAATTAAAACCGGCATATCAGCCCCACCAATACGAATGGAAAAGAGAATACCGAACAGCACAGACATGAAAATAATCAGAATATAAAAGTATATTCGACTTTCCATGGGAGCAACCAGTGCTGTGATGATCAGCACAATAATGCTGATAAAGTTTGTCAGGACAAGCAGGGTGTGTCTTGGAAGTATCCGTTGTTCCTGCCCAAGTGTGTTGGACAGCTTTCCGCCGGCGATCATGCTGCCACTGAATGTCAGTGATCCGATGGCAAGACCTAAAAGGCCGGAAATTTCATTCAACATACCAAGGTGATGGGATCCCCGCATCAGTTCAGCAAGGGAAAGGAAGAAAGCCGCAACCCCGCCGGCACCATGCTGAAAGGCCACCATGGCAGGAATCTGGATCATTGTAATTCTCCTGGCCACCCAGAATCCTGCTATAGAGCCGATAACAAGAGATATTAATACAATATTAGGGTGCATGATCCCACTTCGATAAAGAACCATCCCTGCGGCACAGGCCAAAGCAAAAGCCGCTGCAAGGTTGCCGAATTTTGCCCTGTGAGGCCAGCGAAACAGCCAGATTCCCAGTATCAGGATAAAAAAAAAAAAAAAATCCAGGAGCAGGTTCATGACAGAGTATGTTTCAGTCATTATTTACACCCCCCTTTTTTTTTAAACAACTTTAACATCCGGTCAGTAATCACAAATCCGCCCACAAGGTTGAACGCGGCCATGATAAAAGCCACTGACCCGATTATCTGTTCGGTCCGGGTTGACGAAACTGAAAAAAGAATCAAAACGCCTAGTATGGTTACAGCAGAAATGGCGTTAGTCATGGACATCAACGGTGTATGAAGCAATGTGGGGATTCGGGAAATTAGAAAATATCCCACCACAAAGGAAAATAGAAAAACACCTGTCATCAATAAAAGATTTGTCATAGTGGTGCTCCTGGAAGTTTTTTAGTGAGTATATTTACCCATGGCTTTGAGAGTGCCTTCATGATATAGCTCACCCTTATGTGTCACAAGTGCGCCCCTAACAATCTCATCAGCCATATCAAATTCATTTGCCCCGTTTTTAAACAGGTTCTCAACAAAATAATACAGGTTATTGGCATAGAGCCAGGAAGAGTGAACCGGAAGTGATCCCGGTATATTTTTAATCCCACAGATGAAAACGCCTTTATGAATTAGTTTTTTTCCAGGGTCTGTCAAAGCACAATTTCCTCCCTGATCAATGGATACATCAATAATTACAGATCCGGCTTTCATTGTTTCAACCATCTCTTTAGTGATCAGATGCTGAGCAACTTCACCAGGAACAAGGGCGCTTAAAACAATAATATCAGAATCAGCAACCAAAGGTGCCAGTTCCTGTCTTTCCTTTTCAATCCATTCTTCCGGAAGTGCTTTAGCATATCCGCCTTCTCCAACGGCAAGCTCGGGTGGTGCATCAAATCCCACTACTTTGACACCTAAACTCTCAGCCTCTTTTTTTGCATCCGGCCGGATATCGATGGCTTTCACAATTCCTCCCAGTCTTTTTCCGGTTGCAATTGCCTGAAGCCCGACAACACCGGTGCCGATCACTAAAATATTGGCAGGCTTTATCATTCCAATGGAGGTACCGATCATGGGAATAAATTTTGGAAAATTAGCTGCAGCAATAATGATGGCTTTATAGCCTGTTATAGCGCTCATGGATGTCAACGGGTCCATGCGCTGTGCCCTTGAAATCCTGGGAATTCCATCCATTGTAAATGCTGTGATGTTTCTGTCCTGCAGTTTTTTAATATCCCCATGATTTGAAGGGGCTGCCGGGTGCAAAAATGTGATAAGCATCTGCTTCTTTTTTAACATGTCGATTTCGTGCTTATTGAACTGGTTATTAAACAAGGGTTCTTTGACTTTTAAAATAATGTCTGCTTTGTTGAAAACCTCTTCAGCATCCATTGCAATTTCAGCTCCGGCTTTTTTGTAAGCTTCATCATCTGTGAAAGCCCCTGTGCCGGCTTTTGTTTCTACAATTACATCAAACCCCAGGGCTTTAAATTTTTCAATGGTTTCCGGAAGTGCTGCAACCCTGTTTTCCTTGTGCATTATTTCTTTGGGTATTCCAATCTGCATGGTTAGACTCCTGTTATATCTATAATTTTAATTGATTTGTGCGGACCATTATTTAAATTTCAGCTTCAATTTTTTTGACCTGGCTTTTTGAGTTTTGCAATGCATCGTGAAATTTTGGGGGTTCAGGGGAGGCAAGCAAATCATCCATGTCCCTTACAATTCCCTGGATGAATTGTTTTAAGATGTCTTTGTCAAACGCTTTGTTGCCAACAATAGTTGCAGCCAGTTTTTCAAGGCCGTCAGTGGCCAGTATTCTGATATCATAATAAAGATCCTTGCGTTTTATTAATGCGTTAACTTCCCTTGCCAGATTAAGGCTTGGTTTTTCTATAAAAGGTAAATATTCAATTGCAGCTTCACGCAATCGCCAGTTTTGTTCAAAACGAAGCAGGCGGATTAATTCATCCTGGCATTCATCAAGCTCCCGGGTCTCTGATAATTTTTCCAGTTTTTCTAAAACAATTCCCCAGTCATTTAAATTTCCGAAAATATTATTCTCCATAGGTCCTCTCCTTTTTGATAAAAATTATTATGGCCCTTCGCTGCAACGCCAATCCGATTTCATGAGTTAAAACTCCAGTCATACAGCCTGACCTAATATTGTGGAATCATAAAGGCAAAGAGTGTGCCATGAAGACAGTGCACAGGTAAGACATTGTAAATAAAGTATATATCTTTAATTGCGATTCATGAATTAGAAAATACTATGGTGCGAAATGCAACGATCGTTGCGCTTTGCAACACAAGAAGATGTTTATCACGGTACAGAATTGGACGATTGTATTTTAATTCAACTCCAAACGATTCATTATACGCCACAATGTGGATCGATCGATACCCAGCAGCTTCGATGCCTGTGTTTTATTTTGATTGGTCATTTCCAGCACATTCAGGATATGCTTTTTGCTCAATTGCTCCAGGGATTTTATATCTTTAGAGGGAGATTTAATATCTGAAACTAAAGGAGGCATTGTCAGGGCCGACGGAAGGCTGTCTATCGTAATTTCATTGCTGATTTCAAAAAGCGTTGCCCTTTCAATTATATTCTCAAGCTCCCTGACATTTCCAGGCCAGCCATATTTTTCCAACAATTGCAAAGCTTCTTGAGAAATACGGGTGATATTTTTACTATTTTGGGCTGAATATTGTTTTAAAAAATGGTATGCCAGTATCCCGATATCTTCTTTTCGGTCTCTCAAAGGTGGCAAATCTATAATCACAACATTCAATCGATAATACAGATCTTTCCTGAAACTGCCTTGTTCAACCATGGCTTCAAGATTTTTGTTTGTTGCCGCAATAATTCTTACCCAAACCTTTTTCCTTTCAAAAGAGCCTACCTGCTGTATTTCCCCGTTTTCCAATGCCCGAAGGAAGGTCTGTTGAAGCCCTGTCCCGATATCCCCAATCTCGTCAAGAAATATGGTTCCTCCGGTTGCAGCCTCAAAAAGTCCCATCTTGTCAGCTATTGCACCGGTAAATGCGCCTTTTACATGGCCAAACAATTCACTTGCCAGAAGGTTTTCGCTGAGTGCGGCGCAGTTGACCGGAAGATAAGGTTTTGAAGCCTTGTCACTGTTAAAGTGTATGGCTCTGGCAACCAGTTCTTTTCCTGTACCGGTCTCTCCATGGATAAGGACAGTTGCTTTGGAGTTCTTGATCCGGTTAATGGTTTTAAAAACAGCCATCATGGCTTCGCTGATTCCAATAATATTTTCAAATGTATATTTTTTTTCAAGTTGATGCTGTAAACGAATATTGTTTAAAAACAACTCGCGTTTTTCCATATTTTTTTTTATGACAAGTCTCAGCTCCTCCATATCAAATGGCTTTAAAATATAATCCTCAGCACCTTTTTTCATGGCTGAAACGGCCATGTCAACCGTACCGTAGGCAGTAATTATAATAAACAGGATATTAACGTCATACTTTTTTGTGGCCTTTAAAAGATCCATGCCGCTGATACCGGGAAGTTTAAAATCTGATATGATTAAATCGAATTGGGTATTCTTGATCTTTTCGAGGGCTTTTTCTCCAGAATCAACTGCTTCAGCCATATACCCTTCTTTTGAGATAACATGCAGCAATCCCTGATTCATTTTTAGATCATCTTCAACAATTAAAATTTTGTATCCTTTCATAGGATCTCCCTTGTTCGATAAAAACTATTCCGTTGGTAATTCAACGGTAAACACTGTACCGGAATTGATTGAAACATTCTCGGTTGAACTGATTACTTTGATATCTCCACCCAACTTTCTTGCCATCTCATGGCTGATAAAAAGCCCCAGACCTGTTCCTTCCCCTTGTTTTTTAGTTGTAAAAAACGGGTTGAATATTTTATTGAGTTCATCCTTGGAAATCCCTAATCCTGTATCTGCAATTTCAATTTTTATTGTTTTTAAAACCGGTACATACCGAGTCTTTAATCTTAATATACCTCCATTTGGCATGGCTTCAGTTGCATTGGCAACAAGATTTGTCAATATGGCCTGCAGTGTGCTTGCATCTGCTTTTATATCCGGCATATTGTTTTCCAGTTCTTTTTCTACTTTAATTTTATTGGATGTACAATGTGGTCCGGCAATACGCATCAGTTTTATCAAGGTTTTGTTGACATCTGTTGATCTTGCTTCACTCTGGGTATGCCGGGAAAAATCAAGAAGGTTTCTTATAATTTTACTACCCTGTTTGACTTCATCAACGACTGTAGAAAGTCTTTGCTGGATGATTTTATTTTTAAATCCGGATTCTTCAAGTTCCTCTTTGGCTATCTGTGTATAGAGTAGCGCATTGGCAAACGGTGTATTTAATTCATGGGCGATCCCTGAGGTAAGAAGGCCAAGAGATGCAAGTTTTTCTTTTTGAATGACTTGAAATTCCAGCTCTTTTTCATACTGGTATTTGGCCTTTAAAATATTTACAATTATCGTTGAAATAAAAAGGGCAAGTCCGAAAACAACCAATGCCGTAATCATGCCATAAGCAATGGCCTCCCTTCCCAGGGCCTTGATGCGGTTCAAAATTTCTGCCATGTCCTGATCTGCGATAACATACCATGGGAAACCATCAACTTTTTGATATGCCTGTAATACACGTTCCCCTCTATAATCAATTGTTTCATAAAGTCCCTGTTTCTTTCCAGCTATGGAATTCATGGAAATGTTGTCCTTGAGAGCTTTTGCTCCAAATCGTGATGCCGACAAAAAGCTGCCTTTTGTGTCTACCAGGTAGACTTCTCCAGTAATTTCTATATTACTTTTTCTAAGCAGAGAACCAATAAGTCTGAAATCAACCAGGGCACATAAATGTCCACAACCTTCTTTGGATTCGGCTAATATGGATGTACAAATTAGCAGTGCCGGTATTTGATCCTGGCCTATGGTAAACATAAAAATTTCTTTAATATATGTACCCATACCTGAATGCGTTGATTCATCAATGGACTGTAACATTGCAGAATCAATAGAAACATCCATCGTGGAGAAAACTGATTTCCCAGATTTATCCAGCACAAAAAAACCTATATAAGGGTTGTACTGCGCCTTCATTTTTTTAAAATGCGTTTTTAGAATTGTGGAATTAAAGCCAAAAATACAAATAATGTCGGAAAGCTTTTTCAAGCCATCTTCTTTTTCCAACATGAACCCTTTTATTACATCAGCATTTCTTTCGGACAAGCCTTCTAAGTAGGAGGATGCTTTCTCTTTGATCAGACTTTCTCCCTGAGAGATCACTTTGTATCCCAAAGAAGCCAGAGGGACTAATGAAACTAGCATAAACGCCACTATCAGAAGTATTCTGAGTCTTTCAAAACTCATTCTTTATACTCCTCAAATGAATAAAAACCTTACAACTGCATTCAACTTGCTTTTATGAAAATACAACACATTTTTATAACATCTACAACTAAATAAACAACCCGGAAATGTATTTAGCAGAAATAAAAGCATTCTCCTGTCAAAATAGATTGATGATATTGAAATGAGTCGTTGAATGATAACCAAATCAGGGCATGGGAGGGGGCATGAGAAGGATTGCTTCTGCAACATGGCGAATGGGTGTACATAATGTGTTGCTGTATTGTTGAATCCAGTTAGAGGCTTCATCTGTCGCAATTTTATGTTGCTGCATAATTACTTTACTGGCACGCTTTAACAGGTCATGCGTATCCAGTTCTTCCTTTGCAAGTCCTGCTCTTACCATTAGTTCAGTGTTGAAAATTGTAATGGCTGCCTGATTAGCTACTTTGCTCATCAGGCTTACCTCTGTCTTTGAAAACTTGTAAGGCTTGGTAGTAAAACAGTTAAGTACACCGAACAGGGTGTCACCTTTGTATACAATTGGTACACCTGACATAGAAACAATCCCTGATTTTTGGGCCATATCTTTTTCTTTGAACTGCCTGTTTTTTAGTACATCTGCTATGATTAAAGGTTTTTTGCGGGTGGCTACCAGACCCACCACCCCCCGCTTCAATGTCAAAGATCGATGTTGAATTAGGTTGGTATTGATACCCTGGGATGCCTTCAGACAAATCTTCCATGGTTTTTCTTTTTTATCAATCAACCATAAAGAACACATTTTTATGCAGGGAATAGTTGCCGTGACTGTTACAATTAAATTGAGGACATCATCAATATAATTTTCATAAGAAATCGCTTTGGAAATTTTAATAATATCCTGGATATTGTTTTTAAATGGAGTTGGTGAATTGTTTTTCATAGGTGTTAGCGCTCTTTGAAATAAGATATGTCATTGGAGCCGGGGTCTGTTTCATAATTTCTTTGATACGCATTTATCAGTTCTTCAAAACTGTCGTATCCGCTGCCCATAAAATTTAATTTTGAAAAGTAGGGCCGATTGTTTTTCATATCGATAATCGCTGCAAAATGGTTGGGGAATAAGGGATTTCCGATAACTAAAAGATATCTCTCTTTTGATGTCATAATGCTATAATTTAAGGGAATATCTGCTTTTTCAATTTCTTCAAAGTTTTCTTCTAATATTTTTGACGCATCGGTTTCATCCAAATCTTCTACATCCATAAAATCCGGTGCATCCAAATATCCCAAGGCATATAATGCTACACTAAAACAGCCTATTTGTTCATAAACCGGGTTGTCTCTTGAACACATCATCTCTATTTCACTGGTATTTTCTAATGCTATTGGATTTTGTATGGTCATTTTATTACCTTTTAAAAGATTAATAATTCAGGCCACCAAACTTTTAACCTGTTCATGATTAGGATCGTGAACTCAACCATCAGGGCAACATAGTAACAATGTGATAAAAATGCGTTAATTATTTACGCATCAATGTCCGATTCACAGGGTTGCAAGATAGGTTGTAAGATTAATTTTTTGATTGGTTATCCCAAGTTTTTTTCGTATATAATTCCTATACGTTTCAACGCTTCTATAGGAAATATTTAATAACTTAGCCACTTCCTTGGAGCTAAGCCCCGTTCTGATCATATTGCAAATTTCATTTTCTCGTGGTGTTAGCCTTGGTAATTTTTTTGAAATACTGCTACCGAATGAAGATGTAAGTTGTTTTAAATTGTCTTCAAATACCTTGAAGTATTCTTTTTCAATATTAGAACTTTTGTTTTGTAATTTTTTCAATAGCGGTAACAAGAATTCATCAACATTATCCAAGACTTTTTCTTCCAGATTCTTTTTTTCAGAGATCATCTGGTTCATCACCTCACGTAAAGCGATATTTTTTTCATATAATAATTGGTTCTGTTCTTTTAGTTTTTTTTCACTTTCATTGAGAGCCTTTTCTGATTGTTTCTGCTCACTTGTACGTCCCAATCTTTCAGCAATAGCATCGAGCAGTGATCTTTCTTCTTTAAGAAACGGCCCCTCATAGAGTTCAGGCTTTTCTTTTTTATAACAGACACTTAAAATACCGACCTTCTCACCATACACAATAATATCTGCGGATTGTTTCCATGGAACTTGTGCATAATTTTTTGTAACAAATTTACCTTTGTTTATTATTAGCTGTGCACAGGTGATTTCCGGATACTGCCATGAACAAGGGATAACCTCAATAACGCCTTGGTATATTTCATTCAACGATACATCTGCTTTTTCAACGATTTTTGATATGGTGTAAAGACAATTTATCTCCTTTATCCGCTCTTTGAGATTATGAGTCTGTTGCGTAAGTGTTTTTTCCATCCGGTTATGCCGGATTTCTAACGCTTCGAGTTCTGCATTTCTTGAGAGTAATGCAGACACTTGTGTCAATAGTTGTTCATCAGGTTTTTTCATTTTTTCACAGTAGGATTATGATGCTCTTTGGCGAATATACTACTAGTAAAAGAGCATCAATTCATTATCTAAACTTATACTATCCCTTGATCCAGCATAGCATTCACGACTTTTACAAACCCTGCGATATTGGCTCCAGCAACATAATTACCAGGTTTCCCATACTCAACAGATGCATCAATACAGGATTGGTGTATACTTTTCATTATCCCTTTCAGACGGTTATCCACCTCTTCTCTGGACCAGCTTAAGCGCATGCTGTTTTGGGACATTTCCAAACCAGAGACAGCTACACCACCAGCATTAGCCGCTTTCCCCGGTGCAAATAGAAGGTTGTTTTCTATAAAGATGTCAACGGCTTCCGGTGTAGAGGGCATATTGGCACCTTCGGCAACCAACCGGACACCATTTTTGACGAGGTTGTCAGCATCTTTTCCATTTATTTCATTCTGGGTTGCACTGGGAAATGCACAATCTGCAGGAATATTCCATAAAGGATTATACCCCATGGATTCGCTAACTTCCGTATAAACTGCTTCAGGGTATTTGTCCGCATATTCCTTGATTCTTCCGCGTTTAAGATTTTTTAACTGCATCACAAATGCCAGTTTATCTGCATCAATTCCTGCTTCATCATAAATATGACCGGAAGAATCCGAAAGGGTGACAGCTTTACCGCCCAGATGCAGAATTTTTTCAACTGTATACTGGGCCACATTTCCGGATCCGGAAACAATACACTTTTTCCCTTCTATACTGTCATTTTGTGTGGTGAGCATTTCTGCTGCAAAATAGACACAACCGTACCCGGTTGCTTCCGGTCGGATAAGGCTTCCTCCCCAGGAAAGACCTTTGCCGGTTAATACGCTGGCGAATTCATTGCTCAGCTTCTTGTACATGCCAAAAAGATATCCGATTTCTCTTGCGCCGACACCAATATCCCCGGCGGGTATATCAGTATTCGGTCCGATATGACGGTAAAGTTCTGACATGAAACTCTGGCAGAATCGCATGACTTCATTATCGGACTTTCCCTTGGGATCAAAGTCAGAACCACCTTTACCGCCACCGATCGGCAGGGTTGTCAATGCATTTTTAAAGACTTGTTCAAAACCCAGGAATTTTAATATGCTTAAATTGACTGAAGGGTGAAAGCGAAGCCCCCCCTTATAGGGTCCTATGGCACTGTTCATTTCTACTCTGAACCCCCGGTTTACATGCACCTGCCCTGAATCATCCACCCAGGGTACCCGAAATATTATGGTACGCTCAGGTTCTGTGATTCTTTCCAGAATGGCGGCCCGGCCATATTCGGGATTTCGATCTAAAACAGGCTTTACAGTTTCAAAGACTTCTTGTAAAGCCTGATGAAATTCCTTTTGTTCAGGGTCTCTTTGCTTAATTTCTTTTAAAATATCTGACATAAAAATTCCTCCATTAAATATAAAATTATCGATTTTTGCTAAATTTTTTTTATGAAAATCAACGCTGTTAAAAAAACAATTTAAAAAATATGTCCCGGTATCATTGGTTTTATCCTGCCCTGGTCATGACGCATTGAGAATTTCTTCCGTTAATTTTCATCATCAGCGGCTTTTCTAATCGAACATGACGCAAAAATAAGGTTTCTGAAACTGAAGGAAGGGATTCTATCCATTCCCAGTCAAAAAAATCATTTGATATTGCTGATGACGCATTAAGAATCTCATCGACTGTAATATAATGTACGCCCAAAGAAGTGATGTTATGAAAGAAATGAGATCCCTGGGAAGGATCAGCATTAATACTTTCATTTCTAAGTTCAATAATGGCACCTGCACCTGAAATATTTCGCCACTTCACCGGTATTCCCAGCCATCTGTCCAAAGACCCCCATCTGCCCGGACCCACCAGAAGGTATGGCCGTTTTTGTTGAATTAATTGTTCATTTAATCTGTTGATTTCATCAGCCATTTGAATAGTGGATTCGGCTCTGAAATCATTGGGCTTCACATAGATAATATCTGCCATATCCTCATTGATACCATTTCCAAGTGCATGAGACGAAAAGCAGACCCCGTGGTTGATTTCCTGTTCCGTAATATCTATCTTAAATTGTTTTTCTTCGATGACCATAGGGCGTATTTGCAAAAAAAAGAAATCATTTTTACGATTTTTTTCAGGGTATAGATTGATTGAAAATTCAATCTCCACAGGGATTCCAAAGCTTTTGCTTCCGAATTCCAGCAAATCGGTCAACAGCTCTGAAATCGGCGGAGCATTATATTTAAGTATCTGGGCAAAAGTTAACACCTTAGAGCCTGGCGTGTGCCATGTATCCCGAATACGATGTTCTTCATGATTATAAGTGCTGGCAAGTGTTTTTATTGGAAATTCGTTCTTTGCATCATTCACTTCTCTTTTTTCCAAATTTAAATCTGGATGAATATTAAAGTCAGTATTCATTCGCAGCGCATAAAAAGAGTGTTGTGTATGTTGTAAAATGGTTTCAACCGTTGATAACTCAGGTATTATGTTGGGATATCTGGGTGAAAAACGTAAGCTTTTCTCACCCTCCACAACGGTTTTACCAAGACCTAAAGCAAAATGAACCACCCCATCTTCAGGTTTTATGTGGGAAAAGGGGTAAAAATTATAGGACTGGGCGACGCCTGAAATGGCCGGATAAAAATGCTCTCCATAATGATCGCCTGCAATCTCCTGAACAATAACTGCCATGGAATTATAAAATAACTGATTAGACCCGTTTAAATAAAAAAGTTTTGCATCCTTATAGTAGATGGATGCATAGACCAGCTTAATTGCTTTGATGAGGTGGTCAAGACGGACTGACAGGGAGGTATGGTTGTTGGGAATCTTATAGGTTTTATACAGCCCTGCAGATGGCGAAAAAGATGCATCTTCCAAATGATTGGAGGACCGTACTGCCAGTGGGTAATTCACTTTTTTAAGGTAGGCCTTCAGATCTTCAATTAACCAATCCGGTAGCGGTGCATTTAAAAAACCTTTCCGAATTTCATCATCAGAAAATTCCAGCCCTGAAAAGGTGTGTAGATTATTCACGTCCACAAAAGCATCAAAAATATCCGTGCAGATAACCAGGGTTTTGGGAATTTTAATATTGATGCTTGAATTATTTTTTTGAAGTTCCCCATGCTGACTAAGAAGACCGGACATGAATGCTAGACCACGTCCTTTTCCTCCCATGGACCCTTGACCGATTTTGACAAATTCCCTGACAGTCGGATCAAAATGATATTTGTTAAATTTTGAGACAATGCCTCTTTGACGTTTTTTTCTCAATTCGTTGATATTAGAGATAATAAATTGTCTCAGTTCATCAGTGCAGCTGAAATCAGCGCTTTTGACTGCTCTGAATTTTATGGCTAGATCAATTTCAAAACGGGCCATGAGCCAGTTGGAAAAATGATCCCGATCTGCGTGGTATGCGATGGACGCTTTGGGAATCTTTGGCAGTTTCTCATCAAACTGCAGGAGATTAGCTGCGCGGTCAATCTCTTTTTTATCAGGCAGACAGAAGACAAAATCACCAAAACCGAGATGGCTCTGAAAAAAAGCATGTATATCTTGGGAAAGCGTTGAAGAATTTTTATCTATAAAGACGGAGGGTATTTTTTTGGATTTTTTTTTGTTTTCAGATTCGGAACTCATCAGAAGAAGCGGCACGTTCGGGTTTTCATTTTTAATTCTAGACAGCAAAGTAATTCCTGCTTCAGGGTCAATCTCTCCGTTTCTTGGAAAACGTGTATCAGATATTACACAGAGAAGAAATGATCGATATTTTTCATAAAGCCTTGTAGCCTCTTCATAGTTTTTGGCCAAAAGTACTTTGGGCCTTGCTTGCATGGTAAGCAGTTTTAAATTGTCAGTAAGGCTTATTGCCAATAGAGCCTGGGTCTGTTTTACAATTTCTTTATAAATAATCGGTAAGAAAAAGGAATAGTAGTCAGGAGAATCTTCCACCAGAATCAATACCCGCACATTGCCACGCTTTGTATCTTGCTCCACATTGCAATGGTCTTCAGCATTTTTTATCAAAGCAATAAAAAGATCAGAATCCCCAGACCAGATATAGGTATTGTCAATACTATTCTGACAGCAGTTTCCCGGCAAAGCATATATTTCCCTGATGCTGGGATATATAATAATGACCGGGAGATCTTTGTTGATACTTTTTATCTTTTGCCCTAAAGAAAATACGTCGATCTCCTCTAAATTCGGCACGATAAGTACCATATCAAATTTTTTTGTATTCAGGAGAGACAGCGCTTGTTTAACTGAAGAGACACCGCTCACAGACGGGGGATGACAAAGATTCATCCCATTGTATTCATTAATAATTTTTGATGTAAGACTCCCATCTTCTTCCATATTGTACATATTGTAAAGACTGGAAATCAACAAAATTTCTTTTACTTCGTATGCCATCAGTTCCCGAAATACTTCTGATTTGGCATGAAATTCACTGACATATTTATTATTTTCTATATTCATCTTCAGGCATACTTTTTGGTTAAATAAAATCTATAACGACCTTTGTTCTCCCCGGTACTATTATAAAAAGCGATCAATCTTTTCCTCTAAAAATAAATGTGAGCCATTAAAGGCACCATAAAATTGCAATAGTAATACGTAAAAATTTTACGCATTATGTCTAAGTATTAATAATGCTAATTTGAGCTTTAAACAACGCGATAAAACCACACTATCAATGCGTATATATTTCACGCATTCGGTAACCGAAAGCTGTATAAAAAACATGGCAATGAGAGGTGTAACTGTTGCAATAAGGATAAAGGTCAATCTTGATTTCATTCACCTGGATGTCACTTTTGGTGAAGTTCCGGGAACAGTGTTTCTGTGTTATAGTTTTTTTCCCGAAGAGAAAATCATGAAGTTCCCTCTTCTTTGTAATCAAGGTTTTGCGGTAGACGACTTCAATAGTAACCTTGATATATTGAATATAAAATCGTTATAATGTTTAGAACATTAGGGCTAAGATAAGGAAAAGAAAGATATGTCGATATTTAACAGCTGGAAAGGAAGCGATTACAAAAAATTCAATAAAATAAAAAACACATTACAGCGCTTTAAGATATGTGGCAAGGTTCACTTTTTGATTAACTATCCCCAGTTTTTTACGGATATAATTTCTATAGGTTTCTACACTCCTATAAGAAATATTCAATAATTCGGCAGTCTCTTTGGAAGACATTCCCGCTTTTATTGTATTGCAAATTTCAATTTCCCGGGGGGTCATTTTATACATTTGCCTTGAAATTTCATTTCCAAATGAAGAGGTTATGGCTCGTATGTTTTTTTCCAATAACATGATATACGATTGATCTAATTGGGAACCTTTATTTTTCAGTTTCATTAATAGCGGTAATAGCAGTTGATCTACATTTTTCAACACCCTGTTTTCCATATTCTTTTTTTCAGATAGCAGTTGATTCATTAACTCCCTTAAAGCAATATTCTTCTCTTCCAGCAAAACGTTCTGTTTTTTTAGTCTTTTTTCTCTTTTAAGAAGCGATTTTTCCGCTTGTTTTTGTTCGGTAGTTCTCCCCAATCTCTCGGCGATAGCATTGAGCAGGGATCGCTCTTCTTTAAGAAAAGGTCCTTCGTGGGATTTTGGCATTTCTTTCAGATAACAGACGGTTATCGTACCTGTTTTTCTACCATACACAATCATCTCAGCAGATTGCTTCCATAACGTGTCTGTAAAATTTTTGGTACTGATTTTTTTATTTTTTGTCGTTAGTTGTGAGCAAGTGATTTCCGGATATTGCCACGAAGAGGGTATGAGATTGACAACCCCTTGATATATCTGTTCCAATGAGATATCCGGTTTTTCAACCAATTTAGAAATACCGTAAAGGCAACTGATTTCCTTTATCCTTTCTTGCAGGTCATGGGCCTGTTTCATGAGAACAGCTTGCATCGATGATTCTTTATTCTTCATAATTTATTTCCAATAACTAAAAACAATTCGATTTACATGTCTCCAAGGTAAGGGGCTATCATCTCGAGTTCATTGGGCATGATGGGTCGCCATGAGATAGCGTAAAGTGTTGCTGGAATTACTTTGGGGTCTGGGTGCAGCCGAGTAACCCTGATCGTGTTATCTATTTCAACCCACAGTGTTTTTTCTAAATCAAGGTCATATTTTTTAGAAATTTTTTGTGCAAAATTATGAATATAGTTTCGTAAAGAGGTGTTCATGGCAGGATTGCTTTTAGCATTTTTTAAGATAACAGCAATAGGAACAAGGTAGCTGATATTATTATCTGCTGCAAGGTCGACAATTTTTACATGGTATGATCCAGGCCACCATGAAACAGGTTTTTCGCCATTTTTACTTTTCCCGTCCCAGTCATAAATAAAGTCATGCAGAATCATTTTTTTAATTCCATAGTTAAAGGGTTTTTAGTGCCATTCTACATGCATGGGCAACGTCCTCTGGATAGCATCCACTGATCCATCTTAACTGGGCTTCGGAAAAAGTTCCAGGAGCATATGGAAGCCTTGGAATAAATGAATATAGAAGATGCTGATCTTTGTTTAATATATCAAAACGTGATGAAAATTCAATAGCGGTCACCATTTTTGCACCAAGGAATTCAAGTGTTTTTACAGCAGCTAATATGGCCTTGTCCAGAGAGTTCCGCATTGGAATGTTGGCTTCAATAATATTGCCGCAAAGGGTTTTAGGCATAAGCTGAAGTTCCCATTCAGAAATTTGGGCTTTAGGAACAAACAATAAGATATGATCATCTTCCATTAAAATCAGGGAGGATTCACCCGCTAATTTTCTATCGGTTCTCTTATTGTTTTTTATAGAATTGATATAATTTTTAAAAAAGTTTTGGCCTGTCTCCTTCCTGTATTGTCCGATAAATTCCTTTATCATGTCACCACAGGCAAAAGACGGCAGCGTGCCTCCGGAATCAATTTGAACATGTTTTGGGACCATTGCATTTTGTTGATGGATCATCTGGTGAGACGCGTGTAGTCTGTGACCGGATTGAGCATACCCATATCCAAAGTTCCACCCCCAAAGGCTACTATTGAATTGTAAAGATGCTTCAGGGTTATTTTGAAGTTTTGATTGTATTTTTATTCTCAAATCTTCAAGTTCGCTATCAGCCATACATTTTTTTTTGTCAGGTAATCCAATGCCAAGCTCTGCTGCAAGTCTTGTGAATGCGCGCTGATAATAAAGATGGCGGATGCCTTTCATATCTTCACAGCTAAGATCTTGAGTTGTGTATCGGATGGCATCGTTGGCCATATTGGATGCAAAATGTCCCCAGGGAATATAAGAGTTTCGCCTTAAATATTCAAACACATGAGTATTTTTATCTTCTGACAGATACTCTCCGGTGATCTCATTATTGCCTTGTACCCCAGGCTTCAGGACGAGTGTGTTTTTATAATTGTTCGGAAGATTAGGGTTGTTCACAAGTACTTCAAAAAGTTCATGATCAAAGATGTCTGGAATGGCTTTGTTATTTCGATTCTTTTTATATCCGATTCCTATAGGTTCGTCGTCATTTGGGTTGATCATGATGTTGCAGGTTTTTTTGGCCAGTAAAATTAATTCTTCAGGGTCTGTTGAGGCTTGTGCAAGTGCAATAAGTAATGGGTGGGGCAGTATGTCGAGAAGTGCAGCTTTCTCTTTTATGCTTTTATTCTCTTGGAAAGCATCGAAGTTTTTAAGGAAAGAACAGGGTTCCGTTCCTAAAATTTTGATTGTTTCAGGGTGGTCAGCTTTTTGATCCGCCCATGCTGAGTTTATATAAGTTGTTCCTCTAAACGAGAATGGGTTCGCAATTTCATAAATGATGTCTGCATTGGGTTCATAAAGATCGTTTTCGGGAAAATTGATAGTGTTGTCAATATCTGTGCCGTCATCAAGCTTTCCAAGAGATGAAAAATAGTTATTGCCTCTTAAGTTTTTTACGTGAAAGTGGGGTTTGTGGATTCCCACAATAAACCGGCCGTCTTTTCCCACACATGATCGAATACCCATTACAGTTCAGGTGCGCCTGAAGGTATCAAACAGACAAAAGTAAATATTTCGTCAGAGATGTTTCTAAACTGATGCTCAATGTTTGCTGGAACAAATACTGCCGACCCTTTAGAAAGCGGATACCATTCGGATTCTATAAACACTTCCCCTGTGCCTGTATGAACAAAGACTTCATGCTCCCATTCGTGAGTATGTTTGGGTGTGTAGCCGTCCTTGCCTATTTCAAATACTCTCATGCAAAAGTTTTTTGCATGATCTTCTTTTCCGATCATCAATCTGCCAGCCACATTTTTAACCATTTCGTTGTCCATGACAACCGGCAAAACATCTTTATAATTAACAACTTTCATATATGATTCTCCCTTTGCTTAGCCAGGTAAATTAAGTATTTTCCATAAACGAATAATATTAAAATAAATATGCTATTCATTATAGAATTGTCAATGGGATTGGATTTAGGCCAAGCATGCCGAATTTCATAATTTTTTATAAATGATTTGATTGTAAACTGTTGCCTTCTCTGCTATATTTTATCAATCATCTCAATGCAATAGAAAAATATATAGAATTATCTTCCTCAATTTGTTTAAAGAGAGCTAAAAAAAATGAAAAACAACCTCTTGGGAGAAAAGACAATAGCAGACAGTATTTCGCTGGAAATCCTGACATCAAATATTAAACTCCCCCCCATCCCGGCCAACGGGGCGAAATTATTGGAAATGGTTCAACAGCCCATGGATAAAATAGACATTTCTGCTTTTGCCAAACTTGTGGAGGCAGATCCAGGGCTTTTAGCTAAAGTTTTACAAATGGCAAATTCTCCTTATTACAGCGCGATGGATGAAATTGTCAGCTTGAAGGCGGCTATTACCCGTATCGGTTTGTCTGAGGCAATCCAATCGGTCAGCCTGTTCTTTTTCCAGAAAATGCTGCCCAAGTTTCCCTCTATTGAGGGGTTCTCATCCAAAGAATATTGGGCTTTTTCCTGGTCATGCGCTATCGCAAACAGACGTCTTGGGCACCCCAATTTAGGAATGAGTGTACTGCCTGGAGAGCTTTATATCACAGGGTTGCTCCATGGCATGGGCAAACTCTTAATTGCCCTTCATTATCCCCATGAATTTTCTAAATGTGTTAAAAGGGCCAGGGACCATAAGCAGCCGTTATATAAAGTGGAGCAGGATGTGTTTGGAACCACAGACGCCTTTATCGCTTCAAAGATTATGGAATCCTGGAATTTACCAGCCAATATCTGTGCAGGCGTGGCTTTTCATCAGATGCCTGGAAAGGCACCAGTTAAATACAGAAGCATCGCAGCCTTGACTCAATATGCCTATTGCCTGGCGGTTCAATCAGGAATCGGACACAGTGGTGATGGGAGTATAAAGAAGCTTTCGGCCACCTATGTTTGCAAACACCCCAAATTGAAGGCATTTAAGGGAGATCGCCAAGAAAAGCTGGCTGAGGAAATATTAACATCTTTGGAGGAAAAGTCTGAAAGTGTTACCGGCGTTTCTTCTAAATCCAAAGCCAAAAAATCTGATGGAAAAGATAGAAGGGCAATAAGTTCTGCAAAGAATTCTATTTCGCGCAAGCCAGATAAAAAAGGTTTTTTAGTTCGGATCTGGTCTTGGATAATTGGCAACTGACTTATTCATTAATATGATCATTCAATCAATATTAAATATCAAAATTTGAGGGGAAGAAAAATGAAAGGCATTGTATTTAATATGTTAGAAGATCTTATCATAGAAAAATTTGGAGAAGAAACAATAGAAGAAATATACTCTGATGTTAAATTCTCCGGCGATGTCCTGCCGTTTATTAGTCCTGAAACATATCCAGATTCGGACTTATTTACAATATTGGATTCACTAGTCCAAAAAACATCAATTCCAGTTGATGACTTGATTTTTGAGTTTGGGAAATTCATGTTTCCGGTTTTTTTTAAGAAATACCCAGTGTTTTTTGAAAATATAATTTCGCCCATCGAGTTTCTGAAATCTGTGAATGATATTATTCATGTTGAGGTAAAAAAATTTTTCGAAAATGCCACCCCGCCTACTGTCATAGTCAAACAACTTTCTGAGAATAAGATAGCTTTATATTATAAATCTGAAAGAAAACTATGTAAGTTATTGGAAGGCTTGTTGGAGGGAACGGCTCTACATTTCAATAAGAAGATTTCATATGTTCATAAAAAGTGTATGAAAAATGGTGAGGACCAGTGTGAGTATGAAATCAAATTTTCTTAATTTTGGAAGTGGTTTATGGATGAGATTAAGGCCCTGAAAATAAAACTTGACCGTGAAAAAAAAGCAAGGCAAAAGCTTGAATTGTTTTTAGAGAACCAGACCCGACAGCTTTATGTAGCGAAGCAGAAAGCCGAGTCAGCATCAAAAGCTAAATCACAATTTTTAGCGAATATGAGTCATGAAATCCGTACACCGATGAATGGTGTTATTGGTATGACATGTCTATTGCTGGAAACCCAATTAAGCGCGGAACAAAAAGAATTTGTTGAAACCGTTAAAATTAGTGGAGAAGCACTTTTAGAAATCATTAATGATATCCTTGATTATTCTAAAATTGAAGCGGGTAAATTTGATATAGAAAACATCAATTTTGATTTAAGATTGACCATGGAAAGTTTGAGTGATCTTGTTGCTGTTAAGTCGCATGAAAAGGGACTGGAATTTATTTCAAGTGTAGAATATGATGTGCCATCATTATTGGTTGGCGATCCGGGTCGATTAAGACAGATACTGATCAATCTTTCAGGTAATGCAACCAAGTTTACACAAGAAGGTGAAATCGTTATACGTGTGTCTTTGGACAGTGAAGATTCAACTCAGGCGATCGTTCGGTTTAGCGTATCTGATACAGGTATTGGGATACCAAAGAGCCGAGTGAATGCCATATTTAAGTCTTTTTCTCAAGTGGATAGTTCTACGACACGTAAATACGGTGGAACAGGTCTGGGCCTTACGATATCTAAGCAGCTCTCAGAATTAATGGGGGGGCAAATGGGTGTAAACAGCGAAGAAGGGAAAGGGTCTGAATTTTGGTTTACAGCTGTTCTAAAAAAACAGTCTCAAAGAAAAAGAGAAGAAGTGAAAAACGAAAATATCAAAGGTAAGAGATTGCTTATCGTTGATGAAAATGCAACAAATCGATCAGTTTTAAAAGACCAGATAAACCGATGGGGATGTCGATATAATGAAGCTTCTAATGGCTATCAGGCATTACAAAAGCTCATAAAGGCTTCAGCTGAACAGAATCGATTTGACATAGCACTTTTAGATATGCAGATACCTGAGATTGATGTTAAAACCTTGGGACAGAAAATAAAAAAAGATCATAATTTACAAAATACAAAATTGGTTTTAATGACATCAATTGGAAATAGGGGGGATGCCAAAAGATATGAAGAAATTGGGTTTTCAGCATATTTGACAAAACCTGTCAAAGCATCACAACTTTTTAATTGCCTTACATCTATTACGGGTGAGCAAAAAGAGCCTGAAGCTGATTTTGATTCAAGTATTATTACTCAGCATTCTATTGCTGAGCATCAGAAAAAAAAATTAAACATACTTTTAGCTGAGGACAATGCCATAAATAAAAAAGTAGCCGTGGCAATACTCAACAAACTCGGTTACAAAGTTGATCCTGTTGAAAACGGCAAAGAGGTGATCCAGGCCCTAGGAAAAAATATATATGATCTGGTTTTAATGGATTGTCAGATGCCGGAAATGGATGGATTCACAGCCACACAGGAAATTAGAAAATTAAAATCCAAAATTCAAACCATTCCTGTTGTTGCTATGACAGCCCGAGCAATGAAGGAGGATCGAGATCGTTGTCTAGAAGTTGGTATGAATGATTATATTTCTAAACCTGTAAAACCGGAAGCCCTTTTGAAGATAATAGAAAAATGGACAAATATTTAATGAAATTCATAAAAATTTTTTATACTTAAAATGAAAGTGATCAAATCGTTTCAAATCTTTTTTGTTATCTTTTAAAAATGAAAAATCAGAAAAATCAAATCCTGGCGACACGGTGCATCCGACAAGCGTATAGTCTCCGGTGGATTCAGCTGCCTGGTAACTGCCACCTTTGATAATACATACATATTCGCTACAGTTTGGACCAATTATATCTTCAGTTACATGTTGATTATCAAATTTGACTAATCGAATGGGTGCGCCATCGTAGAAGTTCCAGATTTCATCGTGTAAAACTTTATGAAATCTGCTGATATCTGATTTTCCAAGCAAAAAATAAATATGGGTAACTGCATTTCTTTCCAGGTGATGGATAGGTGAGGATACACGTTCTTTAGATCGAAAAACCTCTTTGTAGTATCCGCCTTCAGGATGGGCAATAAGACCATGTTTTTTAATTAACTGATCTTTGGTCAGCAAGGGGTTTAGGTGATTATTCATTTTCTGACTCCAGAGTCTCTATCGCTTCTTTAGCTGCATCAATAAGATCCTGATGCTCAAGTTCACCAAGTTTTGAATTGATCCACTCTTTTGTTTCTTGAGTACCGGCTTCTCCAAGTGCATAGAGAATGTCCCCTTGTATAGTGATATCTTTTTTATCAAATTCTTTTATTAAAATAGGGCTAAGCAAGGTTGCTGTCATTGGATCTGTTTCAGCTATTTCTTCAACAACCACCATGGCGCCTAGTCTTACAGACCATGTGTCATGGAGCAAAAGTTTGATAAAGGCATCAAAGATTTTTCCTTTTTCAATCATCTGCTGTGCAATCCAGCTGGCATCGCCTTGCTCAAGAATGTTTTTTAAGGTTTGGATACTTAATTTTGATGGATCGCGGCTTATGATCATGGATACAATTTCTTGAGCATCAACACTTCCTGTCCATCTGAAATCATCCTCAAGAAGAAGACATGGGGCTGACATAACAGCATCTTTTTGTGCGATTTCTGGAAACAGGCTGCCATCGATAATATGCAGGTGAATGTTTTTGCATGCGAGGGCCAAAGGTATCACTGTTCGGACCACATTCGGGCAATGAGGACACTGAAGTGCAATATAGAGTTTTAATCGGACGGGAATATCAATTTTTTCAAGAGTTTGCCGAATAGATTTGGAAAGAGTGGTTTCCAAAGTTTTTGAATGCATTCCCTTTAATAGAGACAGGGCCTCAAGAAACGGTTCAAACTCTTTTTCAAGAGGAAGTGCTGAATAGATGATATTTTTTTGAACACGGAAGTTTGGCAGGTTGGTTTCGCCTTTTTCAGATTCAATGGCTAATTTTGATGTAATGTCCATCAATTGGTTTGCAAAGTTTATAAATTGATGATCTTCTTCGTGACCACTAGTGATTAATTTTATCCGAACTTGGTTTTCTGTGCTTTTATCCCAATTTTGGATCAGGGCTTTTGATTGTGAATTGAATAGGGGCATTGTAAATTCTTTTCTATACTTAAATAATTAATGTTTTAGTGGTGTTACCACCATCATCCATGGCAGATCTTAGTGCATCCAAGGCCCTTTTTATAAAGGAGGAATAGTGAGTATCTGTATCGGGGACATAGGATGCAATACCAATACTTACAGTTAATTTTATAACAAGGCTATCCTTTTGGAACTCATGATTTTCAATTTTTTTTCTGATACGTTCGGCCATCATTTTTGCGCCATTTAATGAGGTGTTCGGAAGAACAATTCCAAATTCTTCACCACCATATCGGCAGACAACATCACTGTCTCTGGCCATACTTTGAATTAATGCAGCACTATTGGTTAGGATAATATCACCTGCGTCATACCCATGGATTTTGTTTATACTTTTAAAATTATCAAAATCTACGATAAGAATTGATAAGGCTATGCTATACCGTTTTGCTTTGGAAGTTTCAGATTCCAGAGCCTGTTCAAAAGAACGTTTGTTGAAAAGCTTGGTGAGATAATCTTTTCTAGAGATCATAACGATCCTGTTTTTAGCATCTGTAATCTCTTGAGTGGTTTTGGCTTTCTGGAGAGTGCTGTAAATGATAGAAAGAATGTTTGCACTGGATATTTCTTCTTTAATATAATAGCTGAAGGCACCTTTTGAGACAGCCTCCGGTCCAAGATGAACATTGCGTTTGTCCAGGGTGAATATCACAGGAATATCAGACCGCATCTGATTTAATCTTGAAAGCAGATCAAACCCAGTTCCATCTGGTAATTTATGAACAATAAATGCTAAATCGAATTTACTACTGGCAATCAGGTCTTTGCCTTGGTCAAGCGTTTTTGCCTGGACCAACGCACAGTTTAGAATACGTTTAATGAAATGATTAAAAATATTAAAATCTTCATCTGAATCTTCTATGTACAAAATTTTATACAAATGCCCATTTGTTGGGCCAGAACCATAATCAGCTTTATTAAGCTTTGATTTTCCCGGGAGAACCAAAAGTTTTTTTGCAATCAGGGAAATCCTTTCTGCAGCCGTTTTGGTGGCCGAAAGACTTGTTTTTATTTTAGGGCTCATCTCGCTGTTTCGAAGCAATTGATGGATATTGCCCTGAAGGCTTCGCAAAGGTTGCTGAATTTGGTTGGCTACAATTGCTGATCGGCTGATCAGATCTTTTCTGGAGGCTTCTTCTTCCACGACCAGTTCATGCTGAGCAACAATTTTTTTATATGCTTTATCCAGTTCATCAATACTTTGTTCAACAGCATTTTTTTGTTTGTAGAGTTCAAAAAATATTTTAATTTTTGCCTGGATCAATTGTTCGTCAAAAGGCTTTAGAATATAGTCGATGTGCAGGGCTTGAAAATCAGTTAAAAAGTTTTTAGGATGAATAGTGTCTGTGATGATGAGCAACGGGGCATTATGTGTATCTTTATGGCTAAGAAGCATGGACCCGATTTTATATAGATCAATGTGGTCAAGGGTTTCATCAATGATGACCAGAACAAAAAAATGATTGTAAATCAATTCAAATGCTTTGTTTTCAGAGTCAGCTTCAAAAATTTTTATTCCAGAAACATTTTCCACTGAATTTGAAATAATTTTTTTTGAATCTGAGTCGGTTACTACAAGGATTTTGTCCTGAATAATGTTCATTGCAAAAGCCCTCTTTTTTTATTAGTTGGGTTTGATAACTATTCTTTAGCAGAATCTCGGCTTTAAATTAAGAGTAAACCGAATATTGAATAAAAAAACATAATAATGAGAGATAAAAGTGTTTACGCAAAGATATCTGGATATTTCCATAGGTCAGTGATTTAACTGCAAGATTCATTTGATACCCGTGCAGGTTAAGCTTTCTGTGGGGCTTAACTATTGTGCCGTCAGGGGCCTTTCTTTATCTGGCGGTTTCTTGTAAGCCTGGCCTGCACTGGAAGCTGCAGGCTGCATCAGAGACTATAAAAAAAATCAAATTTGCTGCACTCTCCAGTGGAAGACTGATTGCCTTACGGGAGCATATGGATCTTTGCGTACAAATTTTTGATTCCTGAAACGATTAAGCCGCCAAACTGTTTGAGTGAAGAATGAACGAGTTTTTGGCGGTCAGTGGAAGGAATCTTACGTGTGACCTTCAGGTTAGAATTTGTAGCAATGTCCATCCGGTGGACGTAAGGTGATCAGCCTGGAACGGGTTATTTGAAATCTGGTGTGGCAAAGACCCAGAGAACATCATGACTTTTGCAATAACAGGGTAAATCATGTAAGTTATTTAGCCAGTATAAGAAATAAAAATTGAAATGGAAAAATAATAATGAAATTTAATGCTGACCTTCATCTTCATTCTAAGTACTCAAGGGCAACAGCTAAAAATCTTGACCTTGAAAATTTGTATTATGCTGCACAAATTAAAGGGGTTACAGTCGTTGGAACAGGAGATTTTACCTATCCTGCCTGGATTGAAGAGATTGAGTCAAAACTTGAAGAAACAGAGCCGGGATTATTTTCTTTAAAAAAACAGATTGCAGATCAGATCGATAAAACCATCCCGGACAGTTGCAGGAATCCGGTCCGGTTTATTTTGCAAACCGAGATCAGCAATATTTATAAAAAAGATGACAGGGTAAGGAAAAATCACAACCTGGTTTATTTTCCTGATATTGCCAGTGTGAAAAAAGAAGTCTCCAGGAATAAAAATATAGCTGCTGTTATACTTGAACTTGTTCAGGGAGAAGGAGGAATCAATGTAGCTAAAAAATCCTTTGTTAAGGAACTCTTTCAACTCTGTAAGAAATATGACATATTAACAATTATTGATGAAGTGCAAACAGGTGTAGGCAGAACAGGTAAAGCCTTTGCCTACCAGCATTATAATGTCTCTCCGGATATCCTGACCCTGGCCAAGGGACTGGGAGGCGGTATCCCCATAGGTGCCATTCATACC
>JAAEKY010000422.1 GCA_024227235.1 Desulfobacteraceae bacterium
AACTCTGTTTTCAAACCCAATGGATTCCATCTCACCTCCAGACGACAAAATTTAAATTTTTAATCTTAGTTTTTCCCATGATTTACTTCTTATAACTCAACTTTCGGGATTCATCCGAAAGGGATAAAAAAAGAGTGTAACATCTTGAAATTATAAACAAATAACTTGAAGAGCCCAGCTGTTTGATATATAATGATTTCGCCAAAAAACACAATAATATCAAACAGTAAGGGCTCAAATGATACATAACAATATTGATTCTGAAACACAAGACGACATTCAAATTCTTGGTAAAATTGATGACTTTTTTAACCAATTTAAAATTGCTACTTTCCTACATCGGTGTGGCGTTCGAAAACGGCATGGGCATAGTGTGCGATCCTTGATTATGGCCATTTTTACATTGCCCTTTGTGGGAAAGAATTTTTTCAGAGGCATTGCGATTAACGATAGTTTATCCTTCGGCAAAGACGCTGCCTATGATGTTCTTAAAGGATGTAACTCCAATTGGAGGAAGCTGTTATTGGGCATCGGCATAAAGCTTTACAGTTTTTTTAACCGGCTGACAGACGAGGAACGCGAATCTGTCCTGATTGTGGATGACAGCCCTTATGATCGTTCCCGATCCAAATCGGTCGAACTTTTGTCCCGGGTGTGGGATCATAGTAGTGGCCGCTTTATAAAGGGATTTCGGATGCTCACGATTTGCTGGTCTGATGGTGTCAGTTGTCTGCCATTGGATTTTTCACTGCTGTCATCTGCGAATGCTAAGAAACGGCTTTGTGAGAATCGCAAATCAATGGATAAAAGGTGTTGTGCCTGGCAACGGCGCCAGGAAGCAACAATCAAAGCCCCGGATAATCTGGAGGCCATGGTCAAACGGATATTGGCGGCTGGTGTCCAAGCCAGATACCTGCTGATGGACAGCTGGTTTGCAATGCCCGCAACCATTACGGCGTTAAGCAAATATATTGATGTGATCGGCATGGTGAAAAAAACGCCAAAAATTCATTATGAATACAATGGTCATCGGATGGACCTGAAATCTATCTATCGGCAACTCAAAAAACGTCCTGGCCGAGCCAAAATCCTGGCAAATGCCATGGTAACAATAAAGGGAGGATTACCAGCCAGGCTTGTGTTTGTCAGGGATAGGCGCAAAAAAGATTGGCTGGCATTGATATCCACAAACCTTGAGCTGTCCAATGAAGATATTGTCCGAATCTACGGTAAACGCTGGGACATAGAAGTATTTTTCAAAATGGCCAAACAGCACCTGAAACTGGCAAAAGAAATTCAATGCCGCGACTATGACGCCCTGGTGGCTCACACCAGTATTGTTTTTATGCGATATATGTTTCTGGCTTATGAAGATCGATTAAAAACAGATAATAGAACCTTTGGTGAGTTGTTTTATGCCTGCTGCGATGAGGTCTCAGATATTTCTTTTGTTGAGTCCCTTTACAGAATAATGACTCTTGCCGGTAACCGATTAAAAAGCCTTGGTAGTTATTGCGAGAAAACAGCGGGGGCTTTTTTCGATGCGATTATGGAAACTGCCCTGCAATGTGCTGGCTTGTTAGAAAAAAGAAAGTTAGGCAGTAATTTTTAAACCCGAAAGTTGAGTTAATAATAAAAAACGATACTTTTAAAAAAACTCGAGTCAAAATTATTCCTTTACTTCATCGATCTTTTGTTTAATTGAGTCGAGTGTTTGATCAACTTTTTTACCCGCTTTTTCAGCCGAGCCTTCTTTTTCACATCCGGTGATAACAAATTTCAACGAAATCATTGCTACTATCATAATGATTTTTTTTAATAATACTTTCATTGTATTCCCTTTATAAATAGATGTTCCTA
>JAAEKY010000423.1 GCA_024227235.1 Desulfobacteraceae bacterium
CATAGCGTCTCATTTACCTGGTAGTTATCAGAATGATTTGAATAAATGTCTTCATCGCACACCTGAATTTCTCCATTACTGCACGTAATACTGGCTCCATTACAAACACCGGTCTGATAGGCACAAGGTTGAGGTTGTATCCCCTCATCTGTAGCCCCGTCGCAATCATTGTCAAGACCATCACACTCTTCTGTGGCCCCTGGATTAATGGATGGATTACCATCATCACAATCAAAATCTATACAATCGGGTCCGACACCATAATTATCACCATCATTATCTGTGCAGGGAATGATGCATGCTGTATCATTAAAATCTGTGTTTCCATCACAATTGTTATCAATGCCATCATCACAATCTTCAACTGCTTCAGGATGGATTAGAATGTTTCCATCATTACAGTCGCCAGCTATTTCCACTAATGATTGGTCAGAAAAAAAATTGTCAGGCTGAAGGTTTGAGTATTGGGTTGTTCCATCTGAATATCCGTCCCCGTCTGAGTCTTTATACCAGATTGTTGCACCATACTTTTGTGAAAATTCGATAAGATCTGCTGCATCCACATCCCCGTCAGCATCGAAATCACGTTTATCGGTTTCTGCTTGGGAGTTAATAAAAATAATGGCAATTAAAAAAAAACAAAATAAAAAAATTCCAGTTATTTTTTTCATTTTTTTGCTCCCTATGAATTTTTATTTCAATCACTTATGGAACCCTAAATATAATGCAAATTTCATACCTAATTTTTATGATATGGTCAAGTAAAAACAGACAGTTTCTTTAAGCAGCTTTTTCCATTTTACCCTTGACTAAACTTATCATAGATATCCACTTTTTTTACAAGATCAATACGGAGGAAGCATAGAAAATAAATATCGTTTTTTAAAAGAAGTGCTTGAGGTCATTTTAAACGTCTGGTCCA
>JAAEKY010000424.1 GCA_024227235.1 Desulfobacteraceae bacterium
AGCCCATTAAGATACACGGTCTCCACTTCAGCCCCCTTGGCTTTGGCGCCTTTGGAAACCTGTGCTGCAAGCAATGCGCTGTTGCCTTTTTTTCGAGGACTGCCTAGTAGAATTAGAATTTTCGGTTTCATTTTTTGATTCCTAAAACCCTGTCAAGTTTCAATGCAATATGCTCTATATGTCTCTATTTTATTCTGCAACCTTGATGCAAGATATGCGTCGCAGGAACCGAGAACACCTAAAATTTTTTTGGCTTCCTCACGATATCCAATTGTTTTTTCTTTGGTCCAATGCGAAGGAGGCGGTTGTAAATTCGTTATACGATCCGCAAGTTTTACCATCCAAACTTCCAGGGGCTGTTCCATTATTCTTCCAAGGCTGTCAGCCATTTGCTCTTGCTTTGATTTTAACTTCTTATCCTTTGTTAAAGACTGTACACCCGATGCGATTTTTTCACCAAACCGTTCTAATAACATATCATATGTGATTTCAGTGTCTTCAATGGTGTCGTGCAATAGAGCGCATTGAACAGATATGTCGGGATTTTTAACAGCAGAACTGATGGCAATTGCGCTCATGACTTCCATGGCTACATTGGCGATGTGATTAATGTATGGCAATTCAGTGCCGGGTACCAATTGGCCTTTATGCGCAACAGATGCATAATTCCATGCAGCAATATACTTTTCTTGATCCCATATCTTCATACTCAGAGCCTTATTTTTCCTGCCTCACTTCCTTGATTCGCTCTATCTTCTTCTCTTTGACGAACTTCTGTACATCTTCAGACATCCACTCATCGTCAGAAATTTAGTGATTGAGCCTGTTCTGTAGGTTTTTAAATGTCTTTTGCTTTAGCGATTAACTTGTCGAATTTTTCAACTTCTACCACAGGGGA
>JAAEKY010000425.1 GCA_024227235.1 Desulfobacteraceae bacterium
CTATTATATAATATGTTAAATTCATAACAACATTTCATTTTCAATAAAGCAAATCTGACACTTTATACCATCTATAGTCGCTTAGTAATTGAGAAAAAACAGAGATTTGCTTTATTGAAAATGAAATGTTGTTATGAATTTAACATATTATATAATAGAATCTGTTAAAATAGCTTTCAACAGTAGATGTGAGCCATATAATTGAAGTTAAATGTAATGCAAATATTCTCCTCAGCCATAAAATATTGTGCATATCACAATTTATTTATCCATGTGCTATCTGTCTAAAGCTTCGCGTATTGCCTTTGCAATTTTACTCATTGATACCGGTTTCATTACATAACCCGAAATCCCTGATTGCTTAGCTTTGTCTTCATCAATTAAGGAGCTGTGACCTGTGCAAAGTATAATGGGAATATCAGATCGGAATTCTTTTAATTTTTCAGCAAACTTTGCGCCAGTCATCTGTGGCATGGTCATATCAGTTATAACTACATCGAATGCTCCAGGCTTTGCCTGAAATAAATCAAGTGCTTCTTCAGGGTTTAAACTTGTTTCAACATGATAACCAAGTTTTATAAGCACCTGCTGCATCATATTTGTAATCGCTTTTTCATCATCAACAAAAAGAATGTTTTCTGTACCATGTGGAATTGCAGTTATCTTTTTATTAATTATTTCAGGTGCCTCGTCAATAACTGGAAAAAGAATTGTAAAATCAGTACCTTTTCCAACCTGGCTGTCAACTGTAATAGCACCATCATGGTTTTTGATAATACCTTGGACAACAGTTAATCCCATGCCCGAACCTTTACCAAATTCCTTAGTTGTAAAATAGGGGTCAAAGATTTTGTTGATGGTTTCAGGAGGAATACCGGGGCCTGTATCACTGAAAGTGATTTTAAGGTAATAGTCTGCAATGGTCAGGTCTGGATAACTATTGACTGTCTCTTTATCTAAACTTGCATTTTCTATGTTTATTTCCAGAGTACCGCCAGTTTTTTCCATGGCATGGGAAGCATTAATGCAAAGGTTCATCATGATTTGATTAATCTGTATTGGATCTGCAAGTATTGGTATTTCAGCATCAGGCGATTGTGTTTTAATTTTTATAGTACTTGGAATAGTAGATCTTAAAAACTTAAGGCTGTCTTTCATAACTGTAACTGCACCGATGGGTTTTAACTTCTGGTCAGTTTTACGGCTGAAGTGAAGCAACTGTTTTACTATGCCTGCAGCCTTGAGACTGGCAGTTTTGATTTCCTGAAGATTTTGATGGGCAGGATTCCAGTCTGGTATATCTTCGAGTGCAAGTTCAGTATTTCCAGAAATCATGTAAAGCAGATTATTAAAATCATGGGCTATACCACCTGTAAGAGTACCGATAGACTCCATCTTTCGGGACTGCTGTAGTTGATTTTCAATATTTTTCATTTCGGTAATATCATGAAAAATTGTTAATTTTGAGACTGTATCATTAGAATGGAATATGGGTGAATTGGCGACAGAATAATAGTGATTGTCTTTAGGGTCAATTACCTCATAACCAATATCTTCTCCTCGCTTAATTTGATCAAATACACACCAAGAGCATTGTTCATTTCTGTCATATATAGCTTTAAAGCAAATTTCGCCTGTGGCATCAGTACCGACCCTTTTAATCATGGCTGGGTTCATATATTCAATTTTTAATTCAGGAGAACAGATATATGAGCTATTCTTCATGGATTCCATCATGGAACGGTATTTTTCTTCACTTTTCTTAAGTTGCTTTTCAGAATTTTTAAGTTCTGTGATATCCAGATGTGTGCCTGTAGCTCGTAACGGTTTTCCATCTTTACCCCATTCAAAAACCCTTCCTTTGTCCAGCACCCATACCCAATTGCCATCTTTGTGTTTCATTCTGGCTTCATAAGCGTAAGAATCTGTTTTTCCGGCAAAATGTTCCTCTAATAGTTTGTTGGATTCTTTCAGGTCATCAGGATGGCATAAATCACCCCATGTCTTTATACTGACAGGTGATAGCTCTTCCAAGGTATACCCAACAGTCTTGGCCCATTGTTCATTAAAAACTATTTCACCCGTTTGAATATTCCAATCCCACAGTCCGATGCCAGCACCCTTGATAGCAAGGTCAAGACGTTCCTGGCTTCTCTGTATTTCCTTTTTAGCCATTTTTAGATTAGTGAATAACTGCGCATTCCTGATCGCAGAACCAACATGTGATCCTATTGTTGAACATAAAGTAACGTTATCTTCACTCAATATATCTGGTGGACGGGTGAGAATATTCATTACCCCGACAATTTCATCCGCAGCATAAATAGGAACTCCAATAAAGGAATTTAATTTCTCCTCAGCAATCACTGAACGGGCAATCCGTGGATCATGGGAGGAAT
Organism: Desulfobacteraceae bacterium; assembly: GCA_024227235.1. Taxonomy (GTDB): domain Bacteria; phylum Desulfobacterota; class Desulfobacteria; order Desulfobacterales; family Desulfobacteraceae; genus Desulfobacula. The sequence goes on from JAAEKY010000425.1 coordinate 2,400, forward strand.
CTTTTGGTATATATATGAGTTCACCTGTCTGAGCAATACGCCCTGTCAAACCCTCGCCTATTTGAATATTCTGGTTTTTATAAGCGGTAACAAAATTTTGTGATAATCCTAAAGAGGCTCCCCATGATAAGCACCCTGTAATCTGATTTTTTAAAAATATCATGCCGACCGATGCATTTACAGTATCAAGTGTGTTTTTTAGTATGTCCTGAAGGATAACTTCCAAACTCAGAGTAGAGTTTGCTATAATTCCTATCTTATTAATCTCATTTAAATTTTGTTGATGCAGTAACATCTTTTTTTCTGCTTTAATGCTGGCCGTAATGTCACGACTGAAAAGTGCAAACCCAACCAGATTATTGGCATTGTCATAGATGCCTGATGCCCGAGAGTCGAGATAACGTGTCCCCATATCAGTTTCCTGTTTGACACTATAACAATACTCTCCCTGATTGCGAATGACTTCTATGGCGTTGTCAAAACGTTTCGAGTCAACATATTCTCTGGTGTGCATTTCATGAACTGTTTTACCGATAACTTCATCAGCTGTATAACCGAAAAACTTTTCTGCCAAGGGGTTATAATATGTAATGCAAAAATTCAGGTCAGTGGTGGCTATAGCATACTCGGTTGCACTGCGCAGGATATTATCCAGATACATAGTTTTTTCAATAAGCATATCTTCAGCGAGTTTGCGGTCGGTGATATCTTGAATGATTTCCATTTTAGAAATTGAACCATCGGAGTTACATATCTGAGATGCGGTGATATCGAATGTTCGACCATCGGGAATAGTCGGCATGTAATTGATAGTTTTGCCTGAATCAATTACTGAATCTATTTGACAGTAAGAACATGGTGAATCCAGCTCTGCAATCGATTTATAGCAGTGCAACCCTGTTTTATTTCCGAACCATTTGATCATTATTTCATTCATAAAACGAATGCGATAATCATGATCTACTATAAATACACCCACACCCATGGAATCAATTGCTTTAAGGTAATTGTCAGATAGATTTCCATAATTGCTCAGTGTGTCATCCACCTGTTTGCAATCAAGTTCTGCTCGCTCTAATATTTGAATTTTCTTCTCTAATTCTTCATAGGTAGGTTTTTTAGTCATTAGAAACTCCAATAACAATTTTAATTATTTTGTGCATTGTATAGATAGTTAAAACTAGGAATGACATATAATTAAACCACGTTAGTTCAGTGAATTCAACATATAACAGCTATATGGTGTAAGGCAAATTAATTTTTGATGTTGAAATTAAACTTTATAGACAAGTAGAGAAGAAACAATCAGGGAGTAAAAAGGTGTTTAATATGTCTATTTATGCAGCGAGTTTTTTTTGTTGCGAGTTTACCCCGCCTGATCCAGCGGAACCCCGCCCCCTATTTTTTAAAATAGTACCCCGCCA
>JAAEKY010000426.1 GCA_024227235.1 Desulfobacteraceae bacterium
TCTTAACGATTCGTAAAAAAGAAACATGCTTATAGAGATGGGCAAAAAGATTAAAGGGACAAATGACATTACAATAGGTTTTATGATCAAAAACTATTGCCATACCCACCAAAAGAGCGATCAGCGAGAGAAAAAAATATAAGGTGTAGAGTTGGTTTGAAGCTATTGAAAAGACATTATCTAAAGTGATAATTATGACAAAGGCACAGAGACCAAACACAACTCGGTTCTTGAGAAGAAAGGTATTTTTCAATAGCTGAAAGGGAAAAAGTCTATTTAAAACAATAGCCGTTGAAGAAAAAGGGCAAATGGAACACCACAAGCGGCCAGTCAACAGCAATATAAAGGGAATAAGTGGCCACCAGATATGCCAGAGAACGAGCATCCCGGTATTCAATGACTTTATCCCAGATGGGGCTGCCAGATCCACCAAGAGGAACCCTAGACATAGAAACAGAGTGACCTGCAGGACAAAAGGGAAACTCCGGCTTTTTTTAAGTGAAAAAAGGCAGGTATTAAGAAAATCTGACTCGCTATTCATTAAACCATTCGCAGTGTAGACA
>JAAEKY010000427.1 GCA_024227235.1 Desulfobacteraceae bacterium
AAACATTTTGCGCAGTATGGATAATGTTCTGGCCTCGGGCTATGTCAGCCGTGAAGAACTGTTGCTGGCTGCCAGGGAACTTTTGGCCTCTCTCGGGGAAATGCACAGCGCCTTTAACTCTGCAAATATTCTTAAGAACAGAGGATATGACACCACCTTTGTCGATCTCAGTGGTTGGGATGACAGCCGCCAGTTAACCATTGATGAGCGTATAAAAGATAGTTTTACCCAAATTGACCCCTTCTCCACCATCTGTTTTTCAACAGGTTACACAAAAGGGACAGAGGGAATCATGCGAGAATTTGATAGAGGTTACTCCGAGGTAACATTCTCAAAAGTTGCTGTATTATTAGGTGCTGATGAGGCAATTATTCACAAGGAATACCACCTCTGCTCAGGCGATCCACTTATTATTGGTGAAGAAACCGTCAAACCTGTCTGTAATACCAATTATGATGTGGCTGACCAACTTGCGGATGTAGGTATGGAGGCAATACACCCAAAAGCATCAAAACCTCTTGAGATTAAAAATATCCCTATCCGGGTAAAAAATGCCTTTGACCCTGATCACCCAGGAACGATCATATCCAAGGATTTCATAGCCCCGGAGTCAAAGGTCGAAATTGTCACTGGCTCCAAGGAAGTCACCTGCATGGAAATCCATGACACCAGAATGGTGGGAGAAGCTGGATTTGATCTTCGTATAATGCAGATTTTTAACAAATACCATGTATCTTACATCTCAAAGATGACCAATGCCAATACCATCGATTTGATCATTGAAGAGAAAGACTGTTCGCCCCATTTTCTGGCTGAACTCAATGAGGTCATGGAAAAGGTCTCGACAAGCCCGGTGGCCATCATCTGCGCTATTGGCTCAAATATTTCCCAGCCCGGAATAATGGCTAAAGCGGCCCAGGCTCTGGCTGAAACGTCCATCAATATTCTCGCTGTTTCACAGACAAACAGACAAACCAACATGCAGTTTATAGTTGAACGGGACCAGTTCGCTCAGGCCCAGATAGCTCTTCATGGAGCACTGTGCGCCTGAAACGTGTGTAATATGTAAGCATCAGTTTTTCTGGGTACCGTTTAAGCGGTTAGTGATAGGAGGAAATATTAGTTGAATACTATTGAAACGCTGATACTTGGGAAAACTTCTGCGGTAGCACTTTATGATTCAGTTGCATCCCCGTGCCCTGTGTTCTGGTAACAAGTAGTTGGTTGCCCACATATCGTGAAAATTTGAATAATATGCGACAAATTTAGGATTTACTTCTTATAAATCATCCAATAACAACTATCCTGAACAATATATAGAAAAATAAAATCGCAAAGGCCGATTTTTGGAAAAGCAATGGGTTCACTGCGATTTTCCAAGTTATGTATGGGTTCTCCCTATTTGAAAAATATGATCTGCCTCTTTAGAAACAGACGTAAAATAAATGGTTGTTTTGTATTCATTCCCCATTTTTTGGGTAGACATTACCTTGGCATAAGCTTCTGCCTGGCCTTTATTTAAAATTTCATCTTCTTTATGTGTCTGAAGATTGGGAAAATGCATTTTGATATTTTCAAATTCTTTGAAGGATTCTTGGATAATTATTTTCGCACTTTTTTCAGAGAGATGAGTTATCACGGCAGGAATTTCGCTCTTGCCTATTATTTTTGCATCCAATTTATATACGATGATATTTATTTTATTTTCAAGTTCAATAAACATCTCCTCTTTTTGAGGTAACAAAACATTATAGGTCCCTTTAATTCCAATCACATCATATAGACTTACTTTTTCGGGAAGTCCTTTCATCTCAACCTCCATAACTCTATGGACCTGAAGGAGGTTTGAAAGCCTTTCATAAGTAGATTGAGTGATTAAAACCTGTCCCCCAACTGTAAAGGATTCAGTTCTACCGGTAAAATTTACCTCAGATCCTACTGCACCATATTTTGCGCGTCTTTCAGATCCAATATTCCCGAGAATCACTTCCCCTGTATTGATACCGATACCCATATCAAGCGAAGGAAGTCCATCTGCCTGATTTTTCAAATTAATTCCTTCCATGGCAGCCTGCATGGACAATGCACATGCGACAGCCATTCCCCGGTGGTCTTCCATGGGTTCAGGCGCCCCAAAAAAAATAAGCATCCCATCTCCAATGAACTCATCGATAATCCCTCTGTGGTCCAGAATAATTTCAACCATTTTTTCAAAATAACGGTTTAATATTTTAATAACGTCTTCTGGAGTCTGAGAGGCTGCAAGAGCTGTAAATCCTCTAAGATCAGACATCATCAAAGATATTTCCCGGGTCTCACCTCCCATTTTTAGAAGCTCTGGCTTCATAAGGAGTTGGTTTACAACTTTTTCGGGAACATATCTGGCAAAAACGTTTCTAATATATTTCCGGTCTCTGGAGGTGACAATTTCAACACTTATTATTAAGCCGGCAACAATGAAAAAGCAGCTTGTTCCCACAGTGGCAATGGGAAAAAGCCTAAAGTCTAAAAATTGAAACCCGGTTAGAAAAATAATCCCTGAAAAAATTGCAACGCCAGATACGTAAAGAAACCATGATGGCTTAAAAAGAGCTGATATCCCAAAAATGGTCCCTAACAATAAAATAGTCCCAAGTACCTGGCCAAAAGACCATTTGGTATAAAACTGTTGCGTAAGCATGGCATTTAACATGGCAGTATGTGTCGTAATTAATGGGACATCTTTTTGAAGCGGAGTATTGCCTAAATCTGAAATTCCCATTGAGATATCTCCAATAAAGACAAAGCTGCCTTCAAAAATTTCCAAAAGATTTCCTGAAAGATTTTTATCTTTCATGGTTTCTAAAAGGATATGGGCCGGCATTTCTTCAAACCCGTTTTGCCATGTCTGCCAGAAAGGAATAAAGGCTCTCCCCCTTTTATCTATCGGGATGAGGACATCTTCATCTAGAAAACTTTCTTTTGTTGATGGTATTCGAATGTAATTTCCCCAGTTTATGATTATTTTTTCAAAAGGGACACCCACATAATCAAGATACATAGAAAGGGCGAGACAGGGGAAAAACTGATCATCAACCTTGATCACCATCACCATATGGCGAGAGGTACCATCACTATCGGTATAGGAACTAATGTGACCGGAATTGTAGGCCGCATCTGCCAGAGGATTATACTGCATTAAGGCCCAGGAACCATAAACGGGTTCATATGACCCTAACATTTCAAGTCGTTTAAGATGATGGCCTTGAAATTTTTCATACGCCTCTCCTTTTCCCCATACAAATGGTTCGGCAATATCTGCCATCTTTAATCCGATAGGCAAATAGACTGAGCCTAAATTTTCTATTGATTGTTTAAAAATTTCATCCGATGATGGACTTGTGGGGCGAGAAAAAATTATGTCATATGCGGCGGCTTGAATATCCAGTTCAGACAATGCAGAATTAACTTTAGCAAGATAGGACCGATCTAAAAAATTATTACCGGAAAATGAATAGGTCTCATCATTTATAGTCACGTATTTAATTTGGGGCGAGTCTGATGGTATGGGCCCATATCCTTGTGTAACTACCTTTTTATAGAACAAATCAAGGACTTTATAATCAAGCTCATAAAATGCGTTACCTTTGGCAAAAAGCACAATAAAAACCACAGCCAGAAGACCCATGGAGATAAAACAAATGAGTTTAAGAAGTTTTTTACTTTTTAACTTTAAACTCATATTTCTTTACAATAAAATTATTACCGGAATAAATTTTAAGTTTTTGAACAATGGCCTCATTGCCTTTTGATTTGGTTACACTTCTGACATTTCCTGCAATAGAAAATGGTGTTTCACTCTTTTTCGTAAGGGCAATCTTACTTTTTCCTTTTAGACTTTTTTCAAGGGCAATCCATTTTTTGTAAGAATTATCAGTGTCTATCAGCAATGGTATCTCTTCAAGGACTACCGGGCTGCATATTATAGTAAACATTTCAAGGCTGCTACTCCCATCGATTTCATAATATTCACTGACAGAAGGTAGCACCAGTGTAGCCCCCCGCATCTTTTGTTCCACAACATTTAAAAGGGTGACCTCTTTTTTATCAGAATAGATCACATAGATATAGGAAGCCTTTTCAGTATGAACATAGATACGAACCAGGTCGCCGGAACGCAGCCTGTCAGATGCCCTGGCCATTTTAACAGAGTTGTTAGAATCCACTAGTATACCTATTTTTGCTCTTACTATGTTCTCACTGGAATGAACGGGTTGAAAATTTAAAAAAATGGTGCATATGGACATACAAAACACGAGCAAACTGAGCTTAGCAAATTTCATAATTATTCCCCTGTTATGATTTTTATTTTATTTCAGGGCTCTTGTGAATTCTTTCTTTTCTTCAGGGTACTTATGGTTTTTTGCTTTGTCAAGAGAAGGTTTCACTCTTGACTTTGGATGAGAAATTCAATATTCTTAAAAAATAAAAGCAACAAAAATTATTTTTCTTTTCAAACCGTTATCATTTATAAATCGTATTAACCCTTCGGATAATATAAAAATGATGTTTTTTCCAAAAAAATTCTTTTTAGTCCTCCTTTTAATTACGGCTATTTTATCTGTTGGTCTTTTTTCTTGTGTTGAAAAAAAAATGACCTTGAAAGAAGCAAAACAAGTCTCTGTTTCTATGAAGCAACATGCATTTGTTCTGCCGCCAAGATCAATAGAGGATATTTTATCGGTGTTGAATCAATCCGGTAATTTTAATAAAAAAATCACTGATTCAATCATTAAAAAAGCGGATGCCAAACCGCCTGATACAGACGATTCAGGACGCCTTGCTGAGTTCTATCGTGATAGAGGAAGAAGTGCTAAGGATCTGGGAAGAGCCAAACAAGAGCTGCAGGATGGAAGAACCGCTCTGGACTATGCCAGAAAATCCGATAGTATGACGCCAAAAGGGATGAGCAATTTACTAAAGTATTTAGGGTCTGCTGAAACCAGGCTGGGAAACTTTAAAAAAGGCCAAGAATACTTCCGGGAAGGAATCAAGCTTTTCCCAACAGCATCCCATTATCATTTTTTAGCCGACTCACTTTTTAAGATGGGGGATTTTAAAGGCGGATCTGAAATAATCGAAAAAGGGGTAGCCTTTTGTACTAAAAATCAACAAAAATTTAAGGGAAATCGAGCAGCTAAATTTCAAGCGGATAACGCACGGATGAATGCAATATATTTCAGTTCCTTAGGAAAATATAAAAAGGCTGAAACCCATTGGAGAAACTATCAAACATTAATAGAAGCCTTTAAAACTAATCGGCCTTCAATTTATTTGATGAGTCTATACAAACTGGCTAAAAACTTAAAATCTCAAGGCCGATTAATTGAAGCTGAACTTCAGATACGGGAAGCCTTGAAAGGCGCCATCGCCCATGCAGGGAAAAACTCAGGACTTACCGCTTCAATGGCCAGTTTTTTAGGAGAGCTTCTACTAAAACAGGGGAGAATAGATGATGCCCAAAAAATAATCCAGGCAAGTATTGAATGCTATGAAAAGGCTGGTGTGCTTAATAGCTCCCTGGCTTCTGGAAAAGTAAGAACACTTTTAGGAGAAGTTAAATTTGCCAAAAAAGATTTTATAGGTGCAATAAACCAATTTCAGGCAGTTAAAAAAAGCATGATGCTTAACCAATATTTTTACAACACCAAAATTATCCAAAACCATAATATTATTTTAAGCTTTTTAATTTCCGGCCGCCTTAAAGACGCGAAAAAATCGATATCTTTCTTTTATAAAAATTTAAAGCCTTACGTCGGGGGCAAGCAGTACAAATCAGCAGAAATTTTAGGATTACGGGCCATGGTACATTCAAGGGAAAAGAATGAAAAACAAGCACTAGAAGATTTTTCAATGGCCATGCCAATGTTATTCAAAGAAAAAGGAGATGAAAACGATTTTCTTAAAACCTTTCGCCAAAAATTGATCGTTGAATCCTATATGGAACTGCTTTTCAAAATTAAAAGCGAGGATAGAGAAGCGGATTTCAATATTAATGCCCCTGCCATGATTTTTAATCTTTGTGAGCAGCTTAACAGCAGTGTTGTAAAAGGTGCGCTGGGTGCCAGCGGTGCGAGAGCAGCAGCAATGAACTCAGAATTGGCAGACCTGGTTAGAAAAGAGCAGGACGCATCAAAACAAATAAATGCCATGAAACGATCATTGATAAATATTGTCTCAGCCGGATCGGGTCAGCAGGATAAAACAACTTTATCAGATTTAAACACAAATCTGAATGCCTTAGTAAAAGCACGGCAGGCAATATTAGAAGAGATCGAATCTCAATTTCCTAAATATTCAGATTTCATCAATCCTAAACCCAAAGGATTTGAACAGATCCGTGATGCGCTAAAGCCAAAAGAAGCCATGCTCATCATGTATCCTGTTGCAAACAAAGTTTATTTATGGGGACTTCCAAAAACAGGCCCTATTGAATTCAGTACTGTCCATGTCAAAGATGAAGCGCTAAAAGATGCTGTCCAGACCTTAAGGAAATCCTTGGCCCCGACCCCGGAAGTTTTTGATGATATTCCTGAATTTAATTTAACTCTGGCAAATGACCTTTATGTTCAGCTATTTAAGCCACTTGAAAATGCCTGGAAAAATGCGACTGATTTGCTGGTGGTTGCACCAGGAGCCTTGGGCCAAATTCCATTTGGAGTTTTGCCAACATCTTTGGTAGACATTGGAAAGGAAAAAGAACTACTATATGACAACTACCGTAAAGTCCCCTGGATGATTAAAAGAGCCTCCATCACAAGATTACCCTCAGTTTCATCTTTTTTAACTTTACGGACACTTCCCGAACCAAAATCTGATCGGCTGTCATTTGTCGGATTTGGGGACCCTATTTTTAATCTAAGCCAGTTAACATTGGCTGATAAAAACCCTTTGCAAAAAAGGATGGCTGTGCGAGGGGGGTCTTTAAGCGTAAGGGGAATAAGAAAAGTTGATAAAAAAGACGTAAAATTAACGACTGAGAATACAATGAAACTGGGTAACCTGATCCGGCTGCCAGATACCGCAGAAGAAATATTAAGTATTGCTAAGGTAATGGGTGCCGATAAAATCCAAAGCGTATTTTTAGGAAAGCTTGCCACTGAAGCCAATGTGAAACAATTTGATCTTTCAAACGTAAAGGTTCTGGCGTTTGCATCCCATGGTTTAGTCCCGGGTGATCTGGACGGATTAACCCAGCCTGCTATTGCCCTGACCGCTCCTGAAGTTGTAACAGATTTTAATGAAGACGGGTTACTGAAAATGGGGGAGATATTAAAGTTACGGCTGAATGCAGACTGGGTGATTTTATCTGCCTGCAATACAGGTGCTGCTGATGGTGCAGGCGCTGAAGCAATTTCAGGTCTTGGCAGATCTTTTTTCTATGCCGGTACACGAGCGCTTCTGGTCACTATGTGGTCTGTGGAAAGCACATCTGCAAAAAAAATAACAACTGAACTTTTCCGATACCAAAATGAAAACACAAATCTTCCAAGGGCAAGAGCACTTCAAAAATCCATGATCAAATTAATTGATAATGATACTTTGGACTATAAGGGGAAAGCCATCGCAAGCTATGCCCACCCATTTTTCTGGGCACCGTTTATTGTTGTAGGAGATGGGGGTTAGACATACTCGATCATGAAATACCCAGAGTAAAATATAACAATCGGGGGAACGATGGCAGACGAAATTAATGTCGATTTAGTAAAAGAAGAAACCCTAAAGCTTGTCAACAGATTTCAGATATTAGACAAACTTGCGCTTGATGAACTCAAACTATTATTGGGCTGCAATCTGGATGATTTTTACCGAAAAAGGCTTGCAAGAATGGTGCAGTTCCATTCAGGAGAAACAGTTATTCAGCAAGGTGAATTTGATTGCTGGATCTTTTGGGTCATCAAAGGACACTATGCTGTGGTCAAAGATGGGCTTATTATTGCAGAAATGAATGAGACAGGTGAAGTTTTTGGTGAAATGACCGTGCTGGAGGAAGAAATGAGAACTGCATCTATTGAGGTCACAAAAGAGGGGTTGTGTTTATGTCTTGATATGTCTGTTCTTGATACCTTTGAAAATCAAGAAATACGAGAAAAAATTAGTCAAGGTATTAATGATTTAAAAATAAAAAGAATTTCAAAAACAAATGCAGATCTCGTTCGAAGAATCAAACGAATGGAACCTTGACTCACCTCATCTTTGTCTAACCCGAGTATTTTCATCTATTGATACTCTCTATTTAAAAAAAACTTAATGGCAATGGTTATATTGGGTATTTGTCATAAGAATCATATTTTCTAAACAATTTGCACACACCCGTTCCGATTCAGGCTGTCTTGTCCGCCCTAACCCTGAATAATTTTTTAAAGTTCTCAAAAGACTTCCATTGAACGGCAGAAACTCGGTCAGCGCAGGGAATCTTAAAATTTGTTGCAATGTCCATCCAGCGGATGTAAGGCAATCAGCCTGTAACGGGTTATGTAAAGTTTCTTATGACAATTATCCAGTCATTATAGAAGAATATTGGCAATCTAAAATTGTTCTGGTATATCAGGGCAGGTTATCCTTAATTTTTATATATTACTGGAGCAGCTTATCGGCTATATCAACAAACAGATTCTAACTGCTGTTGTGGCAGCAGAAAATGGTGATATCTTTGAACTGGAAGGCTATGGTGCGGTTGGCATGTCGGGTAATACGCCTGTTATTTTAAAAAAGGAACACACCGTATCTATGCCCCACGGCAGTGAGCTGATGATGCTTCCCCAAAGGAAACCCATTGTTTACAATATTGCAAAAGATTCATTTGAAATTATAGGCCATAATCCTTTTTATCCTGATGAAAAGATATTCCCTGTTGCTGTGTTTAACTCACCTGGATATGTGAACCGCCATTTTAGTGCCTACGACGACGAGGGCATAAAAGATATGCTGCCCTTATTTTCCTATGGTGCTGTAGGATTTGGAAGAAATAATTTCAGGTCTTCTGCACTTCTTGTGGACAAAGAACCCCGACAGGATTTAAGACAAATGCCATATAAAGGCATTGTCAGTGGGGTTAACAAGATGCAAAAAAAATACTCTGATAACCGCCTGATTCGTCATCTTGAAACCTGCGCATTAAAATATGGCTGTCCTGCCGGGAAAAATTTTTTCCTCAAAAGATATGAAGCCCCGCTTCCTACATCAACTATATGCAATGCCAACTGCCTTGGATGTATTTCTCTTCAAACACAAAACAATTTATGTGCCTGCCAGGAGCGAATCAGTTTCACCCCAACCTCTGAAGAGATTGCCCAAGTTTGCCTTGAACATATTTCCAATGTTAAAAAAGCAGTTGTCAGTTTTGGCCAGGGATGTGAAGGCGATCCGTTAACTGCATTCAAAGTCATAGAGCCGGCCATAAGGCTTGTCCGGAAAAAAACAAAAAAAGGTACAGTCAATTTAAATACAAACGCGAGCTTACCTAATCATGTTAGAAATCTTTGCAAAGCAGGGCTTGACTCCATGAGAGTCAGCATGAATTCAGTTAGGAAGGAATATTATCAAGCCTATTTTCGCCCTAAATCTTATCAATTTTCTGATGTTCTTAAAAGCATCAAAATAGCAAAAGAACAAGGAAAGTTTGTCTCTATAAATTATCTTAACTGCCCTGGATTTACAGATTCTGAAAAAGAATTCACAGCGTTAAAAGAATTTGTAAGCATATATAAAATTAATATGATTCAATGGCGTAATTTAAACTTTGATCCCTTAAAGTATTATCATCTTATGTCAAAAATTGAAGATAGCGGCAAACCTTTGGGTATGAAATATATTATCGAAAAACTATCTTTGCGCTTTCCCAAATTGAACCATGGCTATTTTAATCCACCCCTTATTTAATCCGAATTAAGGAAAATAATGACGACTAAAAAAATTACTATTATTGATGAAACCCTCAGAGAAGGAATGCAGTATAGGGGTATTATGTTTTCTACCGAACAACGGTTAAAAATTCTTGAATTTCAAGAAAAGCTTTGTGTTGATATCTGCCAGGCGGGCTACCCACCTGCCCATGCCTCAGAAGTTAACGCTGTCAAAACGCTTTGCCTGCATGCTCAAAAAAATAAATATAATATCCGAGTTGCTGCTATGGGAAGGGCAATGATAAATGATGCTAAAATCCTTTTGGAATCACAGACAAATGATTTTCATTTTCATCTACATATAAAAAATAATGTCACACAAAACCAATTGAATGATACTCTTCAAGGCCTTGTAAGAACCATTAATTCCATCAGAGATCAAAATTCAATGGCTTCATTTTCTATCGCTATGCTGGATATTGGCAAATCAGCCGATCATATTTTGGAAAAAGCCGTTTCTTTTTTGAGTCAACATAATGTCGATATCCTTTCGTTACCAGATACCTCAGGTATAATGGCACCCAACCAGGTTTATGAGAATATTAAATTGCTTTGTCCAAAAGCCAATAATACAAAGATTTCAATCCATTGTCACAATGATATGGGAATGGCCTCTGCAAATACTGTGATGGGGATTTTAGCAGGTGGAAGAATTCTTGAGGCCTCTGCAGTGGGAATTGGAGAAAGGAACGGAATCGCTGACCTTTACACCACTTCAAAAACGCTTCAAAATCTTGGCTTTGAAATTAATCTTAACACAGACGATATCAACACATTTAAAGCCTATTATCACTATGTCGACTCAATTGTATATCAACAGACTTCCCACCATATAGTAACTATAAATACACCTGTGTTTGGTGATGCTGTTAAAACACATGTTGCCGGTACTCATGCGGGGGGGGACTATGGGGTGGCATCAGAAGAACGATTCTTTTTAAATACCCTTTGTGGAAAGTATTTGGTGAAAAAATATCTGAGAAGTCACCATATTGAATGCCCAGAAGAATTTCTTGATTCTCTCACGATAAATATAAAATCAAAAAGTGCTCAACTGAACCGTTGCCTGGGTGATGATGATATCAAAATCCTAATCTCTAATTTCAAACGTTAATTATCATTACAAATAAAAACCAGCTATAAAATCTTTTGGTGTATTAAGCTTGTATACAATTAATATAAATATAGTATTTTTAAAGCCGACAATATTTATACTCTTAGAATCCTATTATTTTTAACGATTCGCACAAACCCGTTCCGATCATCAAGGCTGTCTGAATCACTACTGGAAAAGCCAAGCCTTCTATCCTAATAACTGGCCTTATAAATAGGTTCCTTTGTTCTAAAATATCTAATGGAGTGTGCCGTAAACAGATTTTATTCCGGAACATTAATATGAGAACAACTATAATCGTAGGAAGAAAGAATGTTCGAGTTTTTGGCGGCCAGTAAAAGGGATCTTAAGATTCGTTGAAATATCCATCCAGTGTAAAAAAAAATCAGCCTGTAACGGTTATACAAAGTTTCTTATGGTAAATATATAGTTCTAAAACAAAAATTATTTGCAAAATAACTCATTATCTGATTTAAGTGGTAGGTTAGTTAATGTATTTTGAAAACATTTTCCTTGACAAAAAGAAGGATTTAACGCTTTTATAGTTTAAGTAAACAAAGTTTAATTTAAGCAAACTTTTTAAGAAGCAAATAAAAAATTATTTAGGTTAAATAAGCAGAATTTACTTAAGGAATTTTGTTTTGAGTTTGTCCAGGAATGATATAATAATTTTATAAGGCATATTGATTGAATATTGATATTAAAGGAATTGTCATTATCTGCGGGAATTACGGGAGTGGCAAAACTGAAACAGCTATAAACCTTGCTACTACAAGGAAAACGGATGGAATAGATGTAAAGATAGCTGATCTTGATCTCGTCAATCCCTATTTTCGAACCCGGGAAGCAAAAGATTCTCTTGAAAAAATGGGAATTGAAGTTATCTTGCCAGACAAAAAATACATGCACGCAGATCTTCCTATCCTGGCGCCTGCAGTTGCCGGCATGATTATACAGCCATCTGAATTGACCATTCTGGATGCGGGTGGTGATGATGTCGGGGTTACAGTTCTTGCCGCTTTGGAAGATCATCTGTCAAAAAAGCAGGTCCATATGCTGCAGGTAATTAATCCATTCAGACCTTTTACTGAGGATGTTAAAGGCTGTATTGAAATAAAAGAAGAGATAGAACACTCTTCAAAAATAAAGATTACAGGTATTATCAGTAATGCAAACCTCATTGATGAGACAACACCGGAACATATTTATAAAGGATATAATTTTATAAAGGATGTATCAAAGGCAACCGGTCTTAAAATTGAGTTTATTACAGCACCATCACATTTAATACCAGAACTTAAGATAGATCAGTTTACCTGTCCTGTATTAGAAATAAACAGGAAGCTGAATCTGCCTTGGAAAAAAGGATTAAACACATAAGGAGTATTTTAAATGGCGTACAAACATGTTATTGATTCTGAACGATGTAAGGGATGCGGACTTTGTGTTGATGTCTGTCCCAAAAATGTCCTTGAAATCACTGATAAAGTGAATGCAAAGGGACATTTCCCAGTCTACCAGGCAAGACCCGATGATTGCATTCATTGCACCATGTGCTGCATCATGTGCCCTGATGTAGCCATCAATATTGTTGAAATCGAAAAAGTGACCCCTTAAAAAAATGAGCAACCGATTAATAAATAAGGAAAAATATAATGGCTAAAGTGTTAATGAAAGGTAATGAAGCAATTGGGGAAGCTGCAATCCGGGCTGGATGTAAAAATTATTTTGCATATCCCATCACCCCCCAGTCTGAAGTGGCTGAATATCTCGTAAAAAGAATGCCTGAAGTGGGTGGTGTATTTTTACAGGGAGAAAGCGAAGTGGCTGTTGGATACATGATTTTTGGTGCTGCAGGGTGTGGTGAAAGGGTCATGACGACCTCTTCCAGCCCTGGTATCAGTCTGATGAGTGAAGCCCTCTCATATATTGCAGCCGCACAATGTCCTGCAGTCTTTGTCAATATTGTGCGTGGCGGCCCGGGGCTTGGTGGCATTCTTCCTTCCCAGGGAGATTATTTTCAGGCAACCAAAGGTGGCGGTCATGGCGATTACAGACTTTTGGTTCTTGCACCGGATGGCGTCCAGGAAGCTGTTGAAATGACAATGAATGCATTCACTTTGGCGGAAAAGTACCGCGGACCGGTGATGATTATGGGGGATGGGCTTATCGGACAGATGATGGAGCCTGTTGAGTTTCCTGATGACCTGAAGACAGACCCGTCTAATAAAGATGATTGGGCATCCAATGGTATGGATACAAGAAATAGTAAAAAGCGAAATCTTGTCAGATCTCTTTTTCTTGATCCAAAAGAACTCAACGATAACAACTTAGCGCTTAAAGCCAAGTACGAGCAAATGAAAAAAGAAGAAGTACTTTTCGAAGGATATAATACAGACACAGATTATAATGTCCTCATTGTTAGTTATGGCACCATGAGCCGCGTTTGCAAAACATCTATTGATATGATGAAAGAAGAAGGCATTGAAGTAGGACTATTAAGGCCCAAGACCTTATTCCCATTCCCTGAGGAAGCCGTTTTTACTGCTGCAACCAAAGAAAGCTGCAAATCAGTCATCAGTATTGAGATGAGCATGGGACAAATGGTGGAGGATGTTGAACGCTGTGTTAAAGGCCAAAGAGAAATTAATTTCTACGGTGAATGCGGTGGTGACATTCCAACACCTGAAAAAATCATTGAAATTATCAAAGGACTGCTCTAATCGATAAATTTAGGAGAAAGATATAATGGGAAAAGCATTTTCAACGCCGGAAAGTTTAAGTGATAATATGACTCACTACTGCCCCGGCTGTACCCATTGCATTGTTCACCGCCTGATCGCAGAAACAATTGATGAATTAGATATCAGAGGAAGAACAGTAGGAATTGCCCCTGTCGGGTGCGCTGTATTGGCATATAATTATTTTGACTGTGACTTCCAGGAAGCCGCCCACCGCCGTGCTCCTGCCATGGCAACTGGAATCAAAAG
>JAAEKY010000428.1 GCA_024227235.1 Desulfobacteraceae bacterium
GATTACAATAACAATCACGAGTTTCTTAACACCTGTCAGTTTTGCCCCAAAAAACAGAAGAAAGGTTGTTAGTATTAAGGCTGGTCCACCAAAAGCTATAATTAAACTAAGTACATAATCTGACATATTTTCTCCTTTTGAAATAATTGGGATTAGAACAACATTAATTTATGTTCTACTAATAACAATAAGTTCTACAGTTCTGGATAACATTCAAAATTTAAGTATTAACAGTATAACCCCTGTTCTATGATGTTTTCCTGTTCGTGTAATTCCCGGAATCATGTAGACGTAATGAAAAATTCAGATATTGAGAATTATTAATATTTAGCCCTATAACAAGAACTTAGATAAGGCAATAGGTAATAAGCCCTATTTCATAATAAAGCGATAGGCGTTTTTTTGATTTGATCGGTAGCGTTAATCAGACAGGCCGTCTACAAAATCCAAAGGTAAGGTAAAAAGGATACCTTTTCCAGGCTGAGTAAGAACACCGCACAAAGATTTTACAATGCCGATGGCCTTATCAAGTGTTTCCTTATCTTTTACAACCGTAAAAATCATTTTGTTAGATGGTTCCATTTTTCTAAGGGTTTTTTAATTCCATCAATCCCTGGCGTTGCAGCACCTATCTGCATTAAAACACGCCCCCATCCCTGTACTGTTTATTACGGTTGAGCCTTTGATGTTCAATCTTGAAAAATCTTCAAGAATTGCCGGCAGGTGTTCTGTTTGTTCCAATACATTTACAAGCAAATACATAGATATTCTCCTTTTAAATTATGTGATCCTCAATTGGGATTTATCCTCCAGCCTTTTTAGCTTTATACCCAAGCTTATTTAATTCTATAATCAGGAGATCCCGGTGATCTCCTTGTATCTCAACTATACCGTTTTTTATGGTTCCGCCGGACCCGCATTTTTGTTTCAGTTTTTTAGCAAGTTTTTTTAAGGAAGGGCCATCAAGAGGAAGACCTTTGATGAGAGAAACACCTTTTCCTTTTCTCCCCTTGGTTGATCTTTCTACGCGAACTTTTCCGTCTGTTTTGGGAATAGTCTTATTATTGTCTTTGGAAGAAGTGCGTATTCTACCGGACTCTGTTGAATAAACAAGTCTGCTGTTATCATCTCTATCTTTCAATTTTAAAGTTCTCCTTGTGGATCATTTTTTTGAACTAAAAAAAGCCAAATTATTCATAAAGCTCTTTAAGGCGCTGCATCTCTTTTTTTACAAGAGCACTTGTGTCATCAGTCAGGTTTTTTAATGCGGTTTGTGCTTTTGGGCCGTTGATATTACCAATGGCCCACACTGCCATTGCCCGAACCCGCTCATCTGTGTTTTCTTTAAACGCACGAACAAGGTCTGAAATGTACATTTCATCATGGCTGTTTCCCATTACCCTTGCCACGTTCATTTTCCACCGCCATATGTCTTTATAGGACATGTAGAACATATGGGGCCATATATTTGTCTCAAAGTATTCTTTGTCCATGTGCAGTAGGCGGGATAGTTCAAAATAGTCTTTTTTTGTGACAACTTTCTTATTTACTGGAAGGTCCTTTGCCAGCCAGGGCTGATTTCTCGGACAGACATCCTGGCATCTGTCGCAGCCATATACAAACATGCCCATAGGTTCTCGTAATTCCAGCGGGGTTAATCCATCACCAAAATAGGTAAGGTATGATATGCATTTGTGTGGATCAATACGGGTATTTCCTTTTAACGCTCTTGTGGGGCAAGCAGATATGCAACTATTTTTGCACCAGTCTGGACAGCCAAGTTCTATCGTGGGAGAATCTGGTTCAAATGTCTTGTCAATGATGATGGCAATGGGCAGGATCCAGGATCCTTTTCGGGTAACCTTGTTGGAATAAAACAGACAGTTTTTTCCAAAGGTTCCCATTCCAGCCCGCGCTGCTGCCATCCTATGAGGTAAATTGAATGGTACTTTTGAATCAATGTTGTTATCCCGTAAGAATGATCGAAATGCTTTAATGCGTTTATAAAGCCCGTCATGCGTTATCCGATCATCATCAAGGTAGCAGCGCCCGAAATTTTTTTCCATGGAACGGGGGTAAGACTTCCTGAAATAGACTTCCATCAGCACGATAATTGTTTTGGCACTGGGTAGAACAGTTAAGGGATCTGTGCCGCTTAACAGCTTAAGTCCTACAGCCTCAGCCCATTCATATTCTTTACGATGGTCAAGGAGAAATTTCTTATGATCCGGGAACGGGTCTGCTGTGGTAAAGCCAATGTCCTCAAATCCGTTTTCGTGTGCGGCCTTTATAATATCTGATTTAGTGATCATTAAGACTTCCTTAAATTTTATATCCCTTTTAAAATTTATCCTTTTTTAAGCCACTCATTATCCATGGATATGGGTTCCGCAGATTCCGGCAATAGATTTTCTTAAATGTTCCGGTTTGGAAATAATGGCTTTTTGTCCACCGTGTTCCAGGAACCATAAAATTGCCTCCATTTTAGGACGCATACTACCAACTTTAAAATGGCCTTGTTTCAAATATGTTTTTGCTTCTTTCTTTGTTATATTGGCCAAAGCTCGTTCATTGTCTTTGCCAAAGTTAAGACATACATAATCAACCCCGGTAGAAATAATTAATAAATCTGCATTTAGATTCTTGGCCAGCAATGCTGAAGCAAAATCTTTATCTATAACAGCCCCGACACCTTCAAGACTTCCATCCTTATTTTCCACTACAGGAATACCACCGCCACCTGCAGCTATTACACAACACTTATTATCCAACAGATTCTGGATCATATCCATTTCAATAATTTCTAAAGGTTTGGGGGATGCCACTACGCGCCTGAACCCTCTGCCTGCATCAGATACCATTATCCAATCCGGATGATCTTTTTTTATGGTTTTAGCTTTTTTATCATCATAAAATTGACCAATAGGCTTTGTCGGACGTTTGAATCCAGGATCTTTTTTAGACACTTTTACCTGGGTTACAATAGTGAGTGCCTGTTTAGGGATTTTAGATTTTTTTAATTCATTGGTCAGTGCCTGCTGGATCTGATAGCCAATGGCACCTTGCGTGTTAGCCACACAGCTTTGCAGCGGTATAAAATGAAGTCCTTCGTGCTCATATGCTATTTCTGATCTTCTCAAGACAAACCCGACCTGAGGTCCATTACCGTGGGTAATAACCACTTGGTATCCTGCCTTAATAATTTCAACAATGTGTTTAACGGTTTTTGTTATCTCATGGTATTGGTCTTCCACCTTAAGATGATGTTTATCTCGTATTAATGAGTTCCCTCCAATGGCAATGACGGCTAATTTCTTCACAGTTTACCTTTTCAATGGGTGGTTAAAAATTAAAAAAATCTCATGTTAAATTCTCTCACCTTCATTTAATCGTATGCAAATACAGTGATGGAATACTTGCATACATAGCAGCAGATTCAACCAACTCTGACTTCCATGTTTTTTCATTGGGTGCGTGTGCCTGGTCTTCATGTCCTGGGCCAAAACCAATACAAGGAATACCATACCGCCCCATTATAGACACCCCGTTAGTAGAAAAAGTCCATTTATCAACAATGGGTTCTTTGTTGAACAAATTCTTATATGCAGCCACAAGACTTTTACAGACATCATGATCTTCATCCAGCACCCAGGCCGGGAAATATGCCTGTGTGGGGTATACAAGCCCTGTATAGGCTGGCCGATCATAATTGTACATGGACACTTTGGCGTTTACAGCCTTTACAGATTCAAGTTCCCGAATTTCTTGAAGAGCCCCTTCCCAGGTTTCACCCCATGTCAACCGTCTATCAATCGAAACACTACATCCATCAGCCACCGCACATCTGGATGGAGAAGAAAAGAAAATCTCGGACACTGTTAATGTTCCTTTTCCTAAAAAATCATCGGCTTTTAATTTTGTTTGATGGTCTTGTAAATCATTAAGAATCGGTCCCATTTTGAAAATGGCATTCTCTCCCCTTTCAGGTGCCGAACCATGACAACTGACACCTGTGGTTTCAACCTTTATTTCCATTCGGCCCCTTTGCCCCCGATAAATGCGGCACGAGGTAGGTTCAGTTGAGACGACGAAATCAGGTTTAATTTTACTTTCTTCAATGATGTATTGCCAGCAAAGGCCATCGCAATCCTCTTCTTGCACTGTTCCTGTTACAAGTAAAGTATAATCATTTTCAAGCCCGAGGTCTTTAATAATTTTTCCTGCATAAACCATTGAGGCCATTCCGCCCTCCTGGTCACTGGCCCCTCTTCCTACTATAATCTCGTCATCTTCATACCCTTCATATGGATCATAGTCCCAATTAGAAAGGTTTCCAACACCCACGGTATCAATATGGGCATCCATGGCAATCAACTTTTTTCCTTTTCCAATATATCCTAAGATATTTCCCATGGGGTCTATTTCAACTTTATCAAATCCCACTTGCTCCATTTCTTTTTTAATTCTTAGAATCACATCTTTTTCATCGCAGCTTTCGCTGGGTATGGAGATCATGTCTCTTAAAAATTTTGACATGTCTGGTTTATACTCTTTAGCTTTTTCTAATATTTGCTTAAAATCCAAGCTCATCTCAATTTCTCCTATAGTTTATCAAGAAATCTGGTTATTATATTAAATTCTTCACCCTTTAAAGCTTTTCAAGAAGCCCGGTTTTTTTATTAAATGATTCTATAAAGCCATCAATTTCATCAACTTTATCGATAATAGAGGTCCAATAGGCCTCGTTATACCATTGCTCCTGGATCTCTTCATAGGTTTTTCCCTGTTGTTCAACCCATGTGTAATATTTTAAATTGTGGATCCGTTTTTTCCCGTAATAGGTGAGCTCTTCCATATTATCGATGGTAAGACCCAATAAATCCTTTGAATAGACTACTTTTGCATCTGAATCTGAAAAACTGCCACATTCCTTTGTCAACTCATTAAGGCGACTGCCATAAAGATCCATGGAATCGGTTAAAACGGTGACAACAAAATCATTTTGGGTCAACTCATTGTATTTAGCAAATTTAATGGCAGATGCCAGGTTTGATGCGCCGGATATGCCTATCAAATCGAGGGTATTGATAATTTCATCTGAAACACCTTTTTCTTTTAGTAAATTTTTACCGGCAGGCTCATTAAACAAACGAATAAGGTTCATGGGAATATTGTCATCCATGGCAATGATGAAGTCTGTATTTTTTGTATTATGAATCCATGGAATATGTTTGTCCCCTATTCCTTCTATTCGATGAGCACCAAATCCATTATTGAGAAGCGTCGGGCATTGCAAGGCTTCACATGCAACTATTTTACATTCAGAAAATTGTTTTTTTAAAAAATCACCTGAAGCAATGGTTCCGCCCGAACCAGTGGCAGAAATAAGTCCCCTGACCTTATTGCCATCTGTCATGAGTGTATCTAAAACACTTTTTATTGCAGGGCCGGTGACTTCATGGTGCCATAAATAATTGCCCAACTCATCAAACTGGTTAAAAATTACCAGATCTTCTCCTGAATGTCGAAGTTCCCAGCATTTATCAAATATTTCTTTGACATTACTTTCAGACCCCGGGGTTTTAATTATCTGCCCTGCTACTTTTTGCAGCCATTCAAATCTTTCTTTACTCATTTGTTCTGGAAGTATAGCAATGGATTCACAACCTAAAAGGGCTGAATCATATGCCCCACCTCTGCAATAATTGCCTGTGGAAGGCCAAACTGCTTTTTGCTTTGAAGGATCAAACTGCCCGGTGACCAGCCGGGGTACCAGACATCCAAAGGCAGCGCCAACTTTATGAGCACCGGTTGGAAAATATTTACCCACAACAGCAATGATACGAGCTTTTGTCCCTGTTATTTCTTCAGGGAATTCCAAATAATTAGCCCCTGAATATCCACCACCATGGATTTTAGGCTCATTATGCCAACAAATCCTGAACAGGTTTAAAGGATCCAGATCCCATAGCCCGACATGTTTAAGCTTGTCTATAATTTTTTCTGGAATTAGCGATGGATCTCTTTGTTGTTTTAATGTCGGTATAATAATGTTTCTTTCCTTGGCAAGTTCTATAGTCCTGTTTAAGGCATCCGAATTGACAGTTAAATCGATCATTGTGTTATCTCCTGTATATCGCTAATTAATATTTAAACGAAAACTTACCTATCTGTTGTGTTGCTTCAAAATCCTGCCAAATTATAAGAGTGGCCTCATGTAAATTAGTACATTCCAGTTTCAAGATTTCTTGCGCCTTGCATATAGGCAACTTTTCGCCCAAACATGGGTTTTTCGGTCAGGCACTGATTAAATTTAAATCTGATGCAATGTTTCTAAATCCATGTATTGACGGTTTAATTTTAAAATATTTCATATCCATAAGATCAATCGCCTTCATGGCACTGTTGATATCTTTTAAGCCGCTACCAGTGTTAATTACGACAACCGTATCATCTGAATTCACCATGCCTTTTTTCGCGGCCTTTTTAATGCCTGCCCATGTGGCGGCGCCGGCAGGCTCAGCAAAGACACCTGTTTTTTTAGCCAGATCAGGAATCGCTTTTATGATGTCATCGTCACTGACTGCAAGAAAGGCTCCTTTTGTGGATTTCACCGCATTAAAGGCTTTAATTCTATCCCGGGGTAGTCCTGCACTGATACTGTCAGCAATGGTTTCAGCATCACATGCCTTTTTTAAAAGAATGTCTTCATTATTTTCCCAGGCCTGAACCATATAGCTGCTGCCTTGAGCCTGGATTCCCATCAACCGTGGCATTTTATCAATCCAGCCCATGGCCAACAGGTCTTTTAATCCCTTATGAATACCACCAATGATACATCCGTCCCCCACGCTGACAAAAATGATATCAGGTGCTTTCCAGTAAAGCTGTTCACAGATTTCAAAGGCACAGGTTTTTTTACCTTCTGACATGTAAGGATTGTATGCAGTATTCCTGTTATACCAGCCATATTCTTTAGCGACTTCAAGACAAAGCTCAAATGCATCATCATATGTTCCGTCTACCAAAATCACTTTTGAACCAAACATTAAAAGCTGGGCGATCTTTGCCTGAGGTGCCCTGGCAGGGACAAAAATAACATTTTCCTGGCCCACGGATGCACAAAGTCCGCTCAAGGCTGCAGCTGCATTCCCTGTACTTGCTGTGGTTATAACCTGTGCGTTTTGTTCATGCGCTTTAACCACAGCAATCGCACTTGCCCTGTCTTTAAAAGATGCTGTGGGCAGCCTTCCATCATCTTTTAAATATAGATGCTTAATGCCAAATTGATCTGAAAGCGTGTCAAGATTTATTAGCGGTGAATTTCCTACAATCAAATTTGGGACAGGGGTATTTTCACCCACTGGAAGAAGCGGTTTGTACCGCCATATAGACATATCCTTGTTTCCGGCAAGAAAATCTTTTGTAAATTCTTTTTTTATGGCATCATACCCATATTGAATATCCAGTATGCCTTCATTTCCATGATCTGGGCAAATATACTCAAATTCACCTTTTTCAAAGCGTTTGTTGCAGATCATACATGTTGCGTGGCTTACATATCTCATTTTGCCTCCTGCCGAATTATGAAAATACAAATGATTTTATTACAAAAAAATAAAAAATTATCAGGCATTCTGCTGTTGGGAAGACAGTAACATCAATCTGAAAATTGATTTGTTTTGTAACGCGTCATAGTGTATTCTATTACTTATTACTAAAAAAAAAAATGACAAAATGGTTAAATTGCTCCGGTACCCGCACTTTTTATATATATGTTTGATATTATTTTTCCTATTTGGAATATCAAACGCATCCTCTGTTGAAAAAAAACATGTGTTTATTTTACACTCTTTTCATGAAAATTTACCATGGTCTAAAGGACTGATGAAAGGTATTGAAAGTGCTATTACAACATCATCCGATCAAATGGAAATACATGTCGAGTACCTGGATAATCTCAGAAAACCATCTATACTGATTGAATCTGAACAACACGCACTTTTTTTAAAAAAATACGGGCATATCTCAATGAGTGCCATTTTAACAACCGATGATGTGGCCCTCGACTTTATTTTAAAGAAAAGGAATAAACTGTTCCCGGATGTACCTGTTGTATTCTGTGCGCCTAATGACTTTAAAGATTCAAAGATAGCCGGACATAAAATGATAACAGGAGTGTCAGAAACTCTTGATATCAAATGGTCTTTTGATATAATTTTAAAACTTCATCCAAAAACCGAACGAATTGCAATAATAAGCGATTCTATACCGTCAACACAAATCAATCTCCTTGAACTGGATCGAGTTTTAAATAAATATGAATATCCGGTAGGCATTGTCAGACTTACTGATCGTAGTCTTATTCAGTTAAGAGATGAGCTTGCACACCAGCCAAGAAATACAATCGTCTTATTTCTATCTTTTTTACTTGACCGCCATGGAAAACAGTATAGCAGTAATGTGAAGGTTTTCCAGGATTTGTCCAGCGCTGTTGATCTTCCATTTTATACGTTTAAAAAACATGATGTTGGCATTGGTGCAGTCGGGGGAAAGGTTATTAGCGAAGTTCTGATGGCAAAGCTTGCAATGGAGATGGTAATAAAAATATTAAATGGTGTTAAACCAGATGAAATTCCTATCATTTACAAGACACCAACCATTGCATCATTTGATTACAAAAAATTAAAAAAATATAATATCAATGAATCCCTTTTGCCATTTGATTCACAAATCATCAATAAACCGTTTTCGTTTTACAATACATATAAAGGATTTGTCTGGACTGTAACTATTTTCACTATCTTTTCAATTATACTGATTACTCTTTTATCTGTTACAGTTCGGAAAAGCATCCAATTAGGAAAGAAGCTGAGAATACATAGTGATAAACTTGAAGTTGAAGTTACAGAACGGACAAAAGAGTTAATGACTGCAAATACTAATTTGGTTCAGAAAATCTCTGATCATAAACTTGCTCAGGAAAGCATTAAACAAAGCCAAGAGACACTAAAAAGTTTTTTTAAAGTTGCACCAACCGGGATAGGAATGGTTCGTAACCGAGTGATCGTACAGGTAAATGATAAGCTGTGTAAGATGATTGGCTACTCTCGTAAAGACTTGATTGGGAAAAGCACTAGAGTATTGTATCCAACAATTGACGACTATGAATATGTTGGACAAGAAAATCGAACTCAAATAAAAGCAAAAGGGACAGGGACAGTAGAAACACTTTGGGAAAAAAGAAATGGTGAAATCCTAAATATTTTGCTCAGTTCTACACCAATAGATGGAAAGGACTGGTTGGCAGGTGTTACCTTTACAGCGCTGGATATTACCAAAAACAAACGGGCAGAACGCGCCATTAAGGAGAGCGAAAAAAAATACCGGACATTGATCGAAACAACAGATACAGGCTTTGTTTCTGTCGATAGCAATGGATGTGTATTAGAAGCCAATGAAACGTATGTAAAAATGACTGGGCATTCTCTATTAAATGATATCATTGGAAGAAGCGTACTAGAATGGACAGCACCCTATGACATAGAACGAAATTTAATAGAGGTTCAAAAGTGTATATCCACTGGCGAAATTCAGAACCTTGAAATTGATTATATCCATCCGGATGGACAAATAACACCCATAGAAGTATTTGCAAAAACATTAAATAGTCAAAAAGGGCAAACAATTATCGCTCTGTGCAGAGATATATCAGAACGAAAATTATCTGAGATCGAAAAAAGAGAAGCCCAACAGTATTCAATGATACAAGAAAAGCATGCCATAGTAGGACAAATTGCGGGTAAGATGGCCCATGATTTTAATAATATTTTAGGTGTGATTATGGGAAATACTGAGCTTTCTTTGTTAGACTGCAAGGATGAAGAAATAAAGGATACTCTTGAATTGATATTGGGACAGACGGTTCGAGGTAAAAATTTAACAAAAAACCTGATCGCATTTGCCAAAGACCAAGAACCCAGACAAGAATATTTTAAAATCGATAAAAAGATAGACCTTGTCTTAACCCTTTTGAAAAAAGACCTTGAAGGTATTCAATTAATTAAAAAAGATACTCCCAATGTTCCTGAATTGCTTGCAGATCCAGGGATGATTGAACATGCGTTAGTCAATCTGCTACAAAATTCAATTCATGCTACAAGTAAAAGCGCGGATCCAAAAATCAGTATTCAAACGTATTGCCTTGATCACAATATCTGCTTTGAAATTAAAGATAACGGCTGTGGTATCCCTGCCGAACACATAGATAATATTTATCAGCCTTCTTTTACTTTAAAAGGCATTAAAGACCTGACCGAATCCTATCCAAATGATATTAAAGGAACAGGGTATGGAATGGCAAATGTAAAAAAATATATTGAGCAGCATAAAGGAACCATCTCTGCTGATTCTCAGGTGGATTCCGGGACAAAATTCACAATATGTTTGCCGGTGATTAAAAAAGAATTAACCCAGAAAGAAAAGACTGAAATTCGACGTTCAAATATTCAACTAAAAAAATCAATTCTTCTCGTCGAGGACGAACAGCCCATATCAGATGTCCAGCACAGGATACTGTCACAGGAACCATTCAATCACAAAGTTGATATCGCCAATAATGCGCAAATCGCAATGGAATTGTTTGATAAAAACACTTATGATTTCGTCTCTTTGGATTATATTTTGGCTGGAGAATTTAACGGAATGGACGTTTATAACCATATTAGAAAAACAGATCAAGGCATCCCGGTATTATTTATTTCTGGTAATATTGAATTTTTGGAATCAATAAAAGATTTAAAGAAAAAAGATGCACATATTGATCATTTATCAAAGCCCTGTATGAATAAAAACTATGTAGACTGTATCAATGATTTAATCGAAATGGCAACTCAAACTAAAAAACCATCTTAAAAATCTCTTTTATCTCAATTCCAGCCACTATAGTGACTCTTAAACTAAATGTTTGTTTCTCTTAATATCGGAATGAGTATTTAAGAATAGTTATAACTAATTGGGAATATATTCCCAAAGTTTATGAATTCCCAATTTTTTTAACTTTCTCCAAATTAAAAACAGGCTGAAAAACCCAAGGCTTAATAATAATATTTTTACAAATCCTGGAGTAGGTTGAAAAGATAAGGTAATCCATTGAAGGTTAAAAACAACAGGTAATTTAATAACCTGTTTAATCCCTTCTCCCATAAGCACATCCATTGCTTGAGAAATTCCGACAAGGCCGAATATAATTGATCCTATTAAAAATATATATTTCATATGCGTCTCTAACTTTGCAGTAATTATTAAAATTTTCCAGTTCACTTTATAAAAAATGTTGCTCTCTTTAACTAATTTAGATAGCAAACATTATGCCACTACCTAATTTTTGATAAATTATAATAGAACTTATTGAAATCATAAGGATTATAAAAGTATATTTTTTCTACATTTTAAAGAGACGATAAGCAATTGTGAAATATAAGTTATAATTTTATGTACTTTTTTTCTTATAAAAGGATATAAAAGGTTATAATAAATGCGTTGTTAATCCTTGGGTGATGGCAACTTTGGTCAGCTCAGCGATGCTATGAACATTCAACTTGGCTTTTAAATTTGTCCGATGGATATCGACTGTTTTGATACTAATATTCAATTTTCCTGCAATCTCTTTACTTTTATGCCCTTCTGCAATCAATTGCAGGACCTCTCTTTCTCTTTTGGATAATATTGAAAATATTGAAACAGAACTATCATTAATTGGGCTATCATTTTTAGTATCAATCATGTGCCTTACTTCGCCACATAAATACAGTTTTCCTGCTAAAACCGTCTTAATACATTTTAGTAATTCCTTAAAGGAACAGGACTTTAAAACATAGCCTGCGGCCCCGGCACTCATCATTCCCATTATATAAATTTTTTCCATATGCATAGAAAGGGCAACAACTTTTATTTCAGGGTTATTAGTAATGATTTGTTTTGTCGCTTCCATTCCATTTAGACCCGGCATACTAATATCCATTATAACAAGGTCGGGAGAGTGCTGGTTTACAAGTTCAATAGCTGCACGTCCCGAGCCAGTTTTTGCAATCACCTCAAACTCTTTTTCTACTTCCAAAGATTTACACAGACCATGCTGTAAAAGGCTATGATCATCTACTAAAATAATTTTAACTTTTTTCATAATCGTTTTCTTTGTTTGGTGAAATCGGTACGGTTAAATGAATTGAGGTTCCTTCATCTGGGTTTGAATCAAGTTGAATTTTGCCTCCTAAATTTTCCATTCGCTCTGAAAGGCTACGCAGACCAAACCCAAAAGATTCTGAACTCTTTATGGCATCTACATCAAAACCGACCCCATGATCCTCAACGCTAACGATCATTTCCCCTTTGATGAAGGATATTTCTATTTGACCATCTTTGGATCCGGAGTGTTTCAAAGAATTCATCATCAATTCATTTACCGCCCTGTATAAAGTCACCTTCACGGCTTGATCAACCTTAACTGGTTCTTTAATAGTATTACTATAAAAAAAATGAGTGTGGTGTTTGGTATTCATTTCCTCAATTAAAAACCCTAAGGCAATTTCAATATCAAAATCATCTAAGATGGGTGGACTTAACTTATAAATCAAAGATCGAATTTCCCCGACAGCCTGTTCAAGATAACCTTGAATTTCTAAAAAATTCTTTTGGTTGATGCTATTATTTAATTCCTGAATATTTTTAATTTTTGATATGCTCATTGCAAGCGTTTGAGTAACACTGTCATGTAAATCTGATGCAATTGCCTTTCGTTCGCCTTCTTCCGTATAAACAAGATGTTCATTTAGTTTTTTGAGTTGTACTGTTCTTTTTTCAACTGTTTTCTCGAGCTCTTTTTTAATAAGATTGAGTTCATCATTGCTCTTTTCAAGCTCAGTCGTCCTTAATTTTATCCGATTTTCAAGTTCTTGAGCATGCCTTTTTTCTATCTCTTCAGAAATCTTTAACTTTTCAATCATTCCATTGAACGATTTGGCAAGCATTCCAATTTCATCTTCTCTATCTGTCTGAAGCGTTGAAGAAAAATCACCTTTTGAAACTTTACGGGTGGCTTCTATAAATTGTTTAATTGGGGAAATAAAAAGCCAAATCACACAAGCCACTGAAAGAACGGAGAAGATAACAACCAGTAAAGAATAGCCTATAAAGTCTTTCCATATCGAGTCAAGACTTTTTTCCATGGCAAGTTGAGTTTTATGAACAGACGTCATGATATCTTTTTCTCTTGCTACCAGGATAAGGTTCCACTCGAGTGATCCAAGAGATCCGATGGCTAAAACATATTTTTGCTTGTCAATCATCAATTCAAGAATTCCGTTATTTGTGTTTTTAAGCTGCGAACTTATTTTTCTAACAGAAGCAATTGTAGAATCATTTAGACTATAGTTAAAAATATCACCTGAATTTTTATAATGTTCGAAATCTACTTCCAATCCAAAAAGATTAAAAAATTCTCTTGGGAACGCAATAATTTTTCCATTCATGTTTTGAAGAAATGCAAATAGGATATTCTCATTTGCCTCTCCTGAAACAAACGAGCCTTTTATTAAATCATCCGTGATATATCCAACAGGGATATCAATACCGGCAATTCCTTTAAACTCTCCCTTCTTATCATAGATGGGTGTTGTCGCTGTCATCATCAAATCGTCTATAACATCGTCTTTATAAATACTTGTCCACTGAGTATCAAAAAATTTTGTTTTTCCCTTTGTAAAAATAGTGAGGGGTTCACCATTTCTTAAATCAAATTCTGACAATGAGGGTAGATTATAACTTGCAAATTTTGCTTCAGGATTCATGGTATAATAACAACCGATACCAGATGTCAATATGATATGAGTTGCCAGGCTCTCATTGACCAGCTCTTTTGATTTTATGAGCATGGGCTCCAAATGGGTCAGTGCATCTAATTGTATGTTTATCTCTTCAGATATCACATTATCGCCCCAAAAAGCAGTCACGACGGGCTCATGGCCGGGGCTAAAAAAAATTTTATTTTTGGGGTTTAATTTAAGCGTTCCTCTTTTTCTTAGCGGTACGGTTGATAGCAGCTCCATGCTATTGTGAAGGCATGTGGCATGACGGGCCATCAAGGCAGATGTTGCTATAATTTTTTTAAAAATCGCATCACAATTTTTTGCCTGATCTGATGCAATTCGGCTCAAATAATATTCAGACATGCTTTTGATTTGTTTTTCATTCACAGAATAGGCATAGGATCCAAACTGGCTGAGAGATGATTTGGCAATATAAAAAAAGGGAATTATAATGAGTAATAAAATTAGAAAGTTAAAACTAAAAAATTTTTTTGACAGTGAAAAACGAAAATTTACCACAACCAACCTTATAAAATTCTTTTAATCCAAGAAAATATACCTATTCGATATCGTAACATCAGCATATCCTGCTAAACAGTTTTTTTTATTTAATTGATAGTATTAAGGATTAAATCAAAACAAGTCAAGAACGGAAATACTCTTGGCCTGATAATATATTAATTTCCCATGGTTTTTAAACTAACCATGTACTTATTATTTAAATTTACTTAAAAATTATTTATTTTTGAACAAATTGAAATTTTTGGTGTCAAAAGCGAATAGAAAACTTTTTTTAGTTGGATAAATGACCAAAACCATTAAGGAGGGAGTATGACCATAAAAAAAAGTCTATTCGTTATTACTATAACAGGATTTGCGATTCTTTTTGCATCTCAAAGTATCTGGGCGGGAGCAATAGTAAAGGATACATTTAAAGTTGAGACTAAAGAAATTAAAAAAAGGAAAAAAGCACCGCCTAAATTCAAGTTGGTTGAACTCTCTCATAAAAAGCACAATATTGATTATAAAATTTCCTGTGGTGAGTGCCACCATGATAAAAACAACAAGCCCCTTGATTTAAAAATCGGGGATGACGTTCAACGATGTGTTGAATGCCATACAAAGCTAAAAAAAGATAAAAAAAATAAAAAAGACATCATGGTTATTGAAAACGCCATGCATGGCAATTGCGTTTCCTGCCACAAAGAGACCAATAAAAAAGCAGGGGATAAAAAAGGGCTAAAGGGCCCTGCTCCTGCAAGCTGTGGAAAATGCCATATTAAAATTAAAAAATAGTTCATATCCTTCCATAAAAAAAACAGGATTTTCATTAAATAATTTTGAAAATCCTGTTTTTCCTCAATTAGTGCTGATAACCATGCAGGTATGATCGATTGACACGTTTACAGTTTGACTGTCAGGGGTGACACGAAAAGAAACAAATTAATTGCTAATATTATTGCACAATTTATGGTTTTGAGTTAACATCGCTTTATGTTTAATCAAAGCCAACTTGACGATATTGACAATGCCATTGTTACCAATCTGATTGAAGCGGGTCTTAATAATGTCATTTTTATGGATATGGCCGGCAATACAATTGCAAAGCATGATAATGGAAAAAACAATTTAGACTCAACTGCCTTTGCTGCCCTTGCTGCTGGTAATTTTGCAGCAGTTGATGCGATGGCAAAACTGGTGGGTGAATCAGAATTCTCGTTGCTGTTTCATAAAGGTAAAAAATTAAGTATTCATTTTAGCAAAGCCGATGATGAAACACTATTAATCTCCATGTTCAATAAAGAGATATCATTAGGGCTTGTAAGATTAAAAGTGGCTGACACTATCAAGGAAATTAATACAATATTAGCCAATGGTTAATCACTATTACTTCAAGATAAAATCGAATCGCTCTATATCGTTTAATTTGAGGAGAGTTGGACTTGGCGCTTATTAATGTAAAAACCAAGGAAGTTCAGATAAAAATCGTTTATTATGGCCCGGGAAGAGGCGGAAAAACGACAAATCTAGAGTATATCAACAAAAAATACAGGGAACAGATTAAAACCGAAATGGTCAGTCTAAAAACCCAGGATGACAGGACCCTCTTTTTTGACTTTTTACCCTTTGACGTTGGCCAAATTAAAGGATTTGATGTTACTATTCAACTCTATACTGTCCCAGGACAGGTAAAATACAATGCCACTAGAAAATTAGTTTTGCGTGGGGTTGACGGTATTGTTTTTGTTGCAGACGTCCAAAAAGAACAGAGGAAAAACAATATTGAATCTTTAAATCAGCTCTATGAAAATCTTGAAACATATAACCTGGATTTATTTAAAATGCCTTTTGTTATGCAATATAACAAGATAGATCTTAAAAACTCAGGCATTCCGATTCTACCGTCTAACATTATGCAAAAAGATTTGAACACCGCATTGCGTGCGCCTGCTTTTGAAGCCACTGCTTTACGGGGAGGTAATGTTATCCCTACTCTTAAAAAAATTATTTCAATGACATTAACATCCATTCAAGGTCAGCTGTAAACAAGGAGGTTTCCTTTGAATTCTTTAACTGAACTTAAAAAGATCACACAATCCCTGAATGAAAAGATTACGGATCATGATATAGCTTCTTTTCAAAATGAACTTTTACGCTTAGGAGAAAAATTTAAGGACGACCAGAGTTTGACAACCTTTTTTGATATGCTGCAGTCATTGAGTAATTACCTGGGATCAAAAAAAAACAATGCCCATACAGATTCAATTTCAATTTTAAATTCAATTACCGCACAGGTTGAAAAAATAATTAACCGCCCAGATCTTAAGCTAGCAGAAATTAATAAAATATTATCCACTGAAATTCAAAAATTTAAGTCTTTAAAAAATAGCATCACTTCGGCAACTGTTATTAACGCTAAAGATATCAGAGCGCTAAAAGAAGTAATACTGTCTATTGACTGGGAAATTTCCGAGACTACCGTTCAAAACTTTAAAACTGTTGTCACTCGATTATTGTCAAAAGCAAAAGGCCATAAACTACATCATGCTTTTTTAAAAATTATTTATAATTTAGGACGCTATATAGGTATTCAAAAAGCAAATGCGCATACGGATTCCATTCCTTTTTTACACTCAATTTTTGAAAATTTTGAACGCATTGTTGAAACGCCCAGCATGTCTTTTAATGACAAAAAACAAATGATAGAAGCTGAAATTAAACGATTTAATGAGTTTAAACTTAAAATTTCTAAAAAGAAAGTTAAGACGCCCCCACCGGAAAATTTTTCAGATGATGATCAAATTCAACCGGCCCTTTCACATGTTAAGCAATCAGATATTAACACATCAGACGACCTTATTCCTTTAACTGAGCTTTCGGAACAAGATAATCTCTTAGCTCAGTCAAATGAACTTGATCGTGAGGCTGTTGAGCCTGCATTGGTAAATAAACAAAAATTTCAACCCGGTTCACAGGATGTTATGGATGACCTTTTTAACATTAAAGAATCTCCAGCTGATGAACTTTTGGATGCGATTCATTTGATGGATGTCCATGGGCCAAATCAGGGTCAAGCCATGAACATGATGGATCAAACAAGAGATTCACAATCCAAAGATGTTAAAAATGTCACTGCCGAACGATTGGATAATGATCCCATACCGGAAATAGGAAATAGACTGGATGAATTTTTCAATCTCGAGACTAAGAAACAAGCATCTGTGGAGCCCGATGACACGCCCACTCAGGAAACTGAAATCAAACCACCAGAGAATCAAGAAGATCAGGATCAGTTAGAAGGGATTATTCCATTTGAATATGAAGATGATTCTATTGAAGAAAGCCAATCTGAAACCAATACGGTTACCTCAACGCCTCATCCTACTGATACTGAAATACTATCCAGCCTGAAATCCACAATTGAAAAATTAGAATCACCACATAATGCGGCATCATTGTTATTAATCAATGAGAACATATCAACCCTAAAAAACCGCTGGCAAAATGATACCCAAAAAATTAGTCTGCTTGAAATCCTTTTCTCTGCTATCAATACTGGCAAAGATACAACTGAAATAAATCTGCCAGAAAATGAAAATATAATGAATAATAAAGAAATCGAACCCGGTTCGCAACCAGTTGAACCCACCGGCATTTGGGAAAAAATCAAGGGAATGTTTACGTCTTAAAAAATACTAAATGAATAACATACTATGCTTTTGTGAAGATTGTGGCAAAAAAAATATTTTAAATCCAACACCGCTTCAAAACAAAAAAGCGGAGTTCCGTTGTAGTTCATGTAATTATCTGAATGCATATCCACTCAACCTACAAGAAAGAGTCTATCTTAAAAAAGCAGATTTATTTTTCAAAGAAATCGTAGATGCTTCTGAAATTATGGGCTCATTTCTCTATCATATTAAAAAAGGCGTGCTGAAAAACAATATGCCAAAGTTGTTAAAAAAGAATGATTTAAATATTTTAGGAGCCATTCTGATAAAAAGCTATCAGCTTTGTATATCCCAATATAAGGACGTAAATGAAATGACTTTGGTCATATCTGATAAAAACATGGTTGCAAAACAAATCAGTTCCGAATTATTTATCATATTAAGCTGTAAAACCAGACCCTTATCCCAAAGTATTTATAATAAATTGACCCATTTGGTTTCGGATAACAAATAATGACTCTGATTGAAAAATTTTCACAAATTTCCAGGATAGAGGGTGTAGATCAATATGTCCTTGTAGATCAAATAGGAAATATTGTCGCCCACAAGATAGATGATCCCCAAAAAGTGGCCAAAATAGTATTTAACCTTGGAAAAAATTTCTATTCTCTTGGCAAAACTCAATTTAAGCATGTCACCTTTTCAAGGGAAAACCAAAAAAATTTTTTTATTTTTCCTGTTGGCAATCACTGCCTTGGAGTGATAAAACAAAAAAATATAAATAATATCACTCTGACTGATAATATAGTAAACTTTCTAAACAGCCTTCTAAAGGAATAGTGAGGTTCGAAATATAAAAGGGGGTATTCATGACAGCTCAAACGATCATTTTAATTTTCACATTGGTAATATATCTCATTATTATATTTGTGTTTAATAAAGCCCGGATTAAATATGAAGGGGGTAAAGTCGGTAAGGTAATAAATCTGATACTCGTAACGGTTTGCCTTTTATTTATAGCAGATTATATTGTTATTTTTGATAGAATTGCAGACGATGAAATTCTTAAGGTTATTCGAGCATTGTTCAGGACGGCCGCGCTTTCTTTTTTGGCTTATGGTGGATCAAAAGTAGCAAATTCTTAATTCCTGTAGGAAAGTTTCTTTTTATTATCCGATTTTGCTATCAGATAATAAAACGAAAACTTTCTTAAAAAAATTCTATTTTTATAATTAATTTAGGAAACAATTATTTTGAAAACAATCTAAAAATACCACCTTTGGATTTTCCTTTTTTATCCATTTCAAATTCAGAATGAATTTGCATGATAACATTTTTCATATCATTGACTATTTTACTCTTTTCTTTTGAACCGGCCTGATATTTTTTCACATATCCCAGAACTTTTTCAATACCTTCCAGGATATGAATCAATGGTTGCGCCCCTAAGATTTCTCCTATGTTTTTCAATACATGTGCACAATATTCAGTAAATCCTGAAATTAATAACTCATTTTGATCTTCTATAAAATCCATTTGCTCCAAAGCATTTGCAATTGCCTGAAGATTTGAATTCTTATGATTATCCGGGTGATAATCTTTGAGAACTTGTTTAAATTCGATGGCAATATGCGCTTTGCTTTCTTCAAATAATGAATAGCTTCTGTCCCCTAGTTCACTTGTAATATTTTTTTTAATAGATGTAAGTATGTCATTAAAAACAGTCAGAATTGCAGAATAGCCATTTTCTCCTTTTTCATCATCCAACTGAATCTCTTCTTTTTGTTCAATCAAGCCAGAAGAAATCACTGAAAAAAAAATTTTAAAAACAGCAAACTCATCATATCCACTCTCTGAAATGATTTGTCGGACAGTTCGCGTACCGTCAATCAAAGAAAGAATACGCCATTCGTTCGCATTGAGCTTGATTTCTTCTTTACTCTGCATCTTCCCAGACATTTTAAAGACCATTTTGTCACTGGGAATAAATTGTTTAAGAACAGACAATTCATCAATACGTCTTGAAGCTTCAAGGATCAGTTTCATTGGATTGAGCTGGGTTACGATCATTCCTTTTAAATTCAATTTCGCATCTTTATATACGAATCGACCTTTTTTCCAAAAAAGAAGATGATATAAAATAGCCTCTACCTGTTTGGTGTTGTATTTTTTTAAGGTATCAAGTGAGATGTATCCTTTATCAACTAAAATTTTACCCAGGTGCAACTTTTCTTCTTTTGCTAAGGCAAGGCATTTTTGAAGCTGTTGAACCGAAATAATTCCATCATTTCTCATAAGAAAACCCAATCGTGCTTCTTTTAAAGAGGCTGATGCATATATAATGGTTCCTTGTTGAAAAAAGACCCTGCTTTCTTCTTTATCACAGGTGACAGTAAGTACTCCTGTCTTCTGATCATTGCCCAAAAGCTGAAGAATGCTTGCTAAAGTTAATCCTTCAAAATCACCCTGAAGATTCATATTGCCCTTTTTATATATTTCATCATCTTTTTTTCAGTCTGTCATCATCCTCATTCTAATGAAAGCCTGTCAGTCTAATACTATGCCATAATATTTTTGCTAATACAATATTATCCTTCAAGACAAATTAAAGAAATAATCAGCAACGAATCCTGATAAATTTACAAGAACATGAGAAAATCATGTTGTTTAAAAAAGAACTAAAAATTTGCTATCCTCGCCAGAGGAAAATGTCCTGCCTATGAAATGAATCCTTGATCATTGAAAACGATTCGGTTATGGATGATGAAATGATTTCCATGCCTAACATAGATGCGTATCAATTTGGAAGGATGACCATTGGAGGCCAAATATACACTTCCGATCTTATTGTTTTTCCTTCAGGAAAAGTGATGGATAACTGGACAAGAAAAAAAGGACATTTTCTAGATTATAATGATATAAAAACGCTTTTAAAACACAAACTGAAAACTATTATTATTGGAACCGGGATATCAGGTCGAATGCAGGTAGATCCTGATTTATTATCCTTGTTTGAAACGCAGGACATTGGCTTTGATATACATGCCAGCAAACAAGCGATAATTGCATATAATCAAATAATCCAAACGACCTGTTTCATTGGGGCCATTGGGGCATGCTTCCATTTAACCTGCTAAATTAGGATAAAGGCTGATTTATTGAAAAATCCAAATACTCATTTATTTAGATATTGCCCCAGATGTGGAAAAAAAAGTTTGGTAACTCCCAATGTAAAATCATTTTTATGCAGCTCGTGCAACTTTAAATTTTATTTAAACTCGGCGGCTGCAGGAATTGCACTCATTTTTAATAAAAAAAAAGAACTTCTTGTTACAAAACGGAAATACGATCCTGCAAAAGGTATGTTAGACTTACCTGGCGGCTTTGCTGACCCGGGTGAAACTATTGAAGGTTGCCTGACCCGCGAAATTAAAGAGGAGCTTAATCTTAGCATTACAAATTTAAGCTATTTTTGTTCTGTACCAAATACTTATATATACAAGGATGTCAATTACAGCATTACAGATTTTGCATTTTTATGTGAGGTTGAAAATTTTAATGGCATAAAAGCCTGCGATGATATCTGTGAATTTTATTTTATGGAACTTTCTAAAATAGATAAAAGCCTTTTCGGATTGGAATCCCCTAAAATTGTTATTGAACACCTATTGAAAAATAACAATTTTTATGGTTTATCACAGTCATGAAAAAAAGATTTTATTCTTCTAAAAGACCGTATAGAAAATCAAAAAGAAAATCTGGCATAAAACAAATGAAACCAGGGTCTGAAAAATCCTTAAGGCATGTGTTTGGGCAAATAGGTGTCCCTGAGCAGACTAAGTTTACACCTGACCCGTTTCAACTTCAAGCGCTTAAGGCAATAGAAAATTCAGATTGCCTGGTAACAGCATCAACTGGATCTGGAAAAACCTGGATTGCTGAACAGGTTGCTAAAAAAATAATACAAAAAAAAGGACATGTCTGGTATGCCACGCCTTTAAAGGCCTTAACCAATTCCATCCATGCTCAGTTTTCAACACTTTTTGGAAAAGAAAATGTTGGAATTCTTACAGGTGATATCAAGGAAAATCCTGATGCTGCCATTGTTATCGGTACGACTGAAATCTTAAGAAATCAACTTTATGATGCCATGTATACTGGCGAAGATCTATCCTGTGATTTAATTATTCTGGATGAAGCTCACTTTCTTGGAGATGAACAACGAGGTGTTGTGTGGGAAGAGATCATGATTTACCTTCCTGTTCGTATCCCTTTGCTTTTACTGTCTGCAACCATTGGCAACCCATTTCAAATTGCAAAATGGTTACAGTCTATTCGGGGCAAAGAATGCTGTGTCGTTGAAAATCATAAACGGCCAGTTCCTCTTTTCCCCCTTTTTTTACATCCTTCGGGGACTCTTTTCCCCTTGATGCAAAAAACAATTTCTGGACAGAAACAAAGACTTCATAAAAAAGTCTTTAAATTTAACAAAACCGTAAAAAAGCCTTTAATCGCTCGCCCAGGAAAGCTACCGCCTTTTGGGGACATTCTGAATATTCTGGATAGATATCATTTATTACCTGCCATTTTTTTCTTAAAATCCAGAAAAGAATGTGACCAGGCGATCAGACTGTGTAATTCTAAATTGTTATCCCAAAACCCCAGAAAGAAAAAAGCATTGCGCTACAAAATTAATGAATTGGTATCAAACAATCCTCATTTAAAAAATCATAATCAACGATCCTACCTTGAGAAAACTGCAACAGCATCCCATCACAGCGGCCACCTTCCTGCATGGAAAGTAGTCGTTGAAACCCTGATGGCCGAAGGATTGCTGGATGCCATGTTTGCCACATCAACGGTTGCTGCCGGTGTAAATTTTCCTGCACGATCTGTGGTTATCTTGAATTCTGATCGGTTTAACGGGGTTGATTTTGTTTCCTTAACTCCCAGTGAATTTCAGCAAATGTCCGGCAGAGCTGGAAGAAGAGGAATGGATAACATTGGATTTGGAATTGTGCTGCCTGGAAAATTTATGGATCTAAATTATATAGGAAAACTAATCAGTGCCCCTCCTTTAGATATAGAAAGCCAAATTACCATTAATTTTTCCATGGTGCTCAACCTTTTACTGTCCCATACGCCTGATCAGATAAAACTGCTGCTTGAAAAATCATTTGCTTCCTATTTAATCCTGTCTGGGAAAAAAAGGGGGAAAAATGCAAGGAAAAAATATGGCCCGGATCTTGAACTTCTCTGGCTTGATTTCTTAGACCATTTGGACTTTTTAACCACTGAAGAATTTGTCAGTGATCAAGGAAAACTCACTGAAGATGGTCTTTGGGCTTCCAAACTGAGAATCGACTCACCCCTCTTAGTTGCTCAAAGTATCAGAAAAAACCTTTTGCCGCAGACCGACCCCGCATTATTGGCCGCCATTATTGGCTCATTTGTTAATGAAAAAGAATTTAAGGATGATCCATTATATGACCAAGCATTGCCAAAGCGATTAAAAGAATCCTTTTTAGACATTAGACAAGGCTTAAAACCTTTTGCTATACGTTTGTTGAAAAAAGGATTTGAAGCGCCCAATCTATTTATCCAACCCAGTCTGATGCTCTATTCTTGGGCCCATGATGTGCCTTGGGAAGAATTGGTCACCCAATCAAATTTTGCAGAAGGAGATTTTGCGCGATTAATTTTGAGAACCAGTGAAAATTTAAGGCAGATATCAAAATTAAATGAAACATTCCCTGTTATTGCTAAAACTGCAAAAGATGCGATAACTCTTATATTAAAAGAACCGATAATTACATTTTATAATTAACCCCCCAATGTTGAATAAAAATGTTGCATAGAAAATATGACAGCGATTAATAAAAATAGTATTTAAGGAGATTATCATGAAACAAATTTTTGCTAAAAAGGCTCCGGCAGCCATTGGCCCCTACTGTCATGCGATTGTTCATAATGATATGGCATTCTGCTCAGGCCAGATTCCTCTTGACCCTAAAACCATGGAACTTGTAGGAAGTACGATTGAAGAACAAACGCTCCAAGTCATGAAAAATATTGAGACGGTTTTATCCGAAATTGGTACAACCTTAAATAAAATAATAAAGACCACCATCTTTTTGGATACCATGGATGATTTTTTGGGTATGAACAAAGTATATGAAGAATGCCTCAAAGGTCATAAACCAGCAAGATCTACCGTTGAAGTGGGAAGACTGCCCAAGGATGCTCTGGTCGAAATAGAATGCATTGCTATCATTCAATAAGGAGTTCTAATGACTGAAGACACAAAAAAAGTAATTTATTCCATGATGAATGTGGGTAAATCTCATGGGCAAAAACAAGTGCTCAAAGATATTTCATTATCTTATTTTTATGGCGCAAAAATTGGTGTTTTAGGATTAAACGGGTCTGGTAAAAGTTCATTATTAAAAATCATGGCAGGTGTTGATCCAGACTTTTCCGGTGAGATAAACCCCTCAAAAGGTTTTTCTATAGGTTATTTAGAGCAAGAGCCTCTGGTTGAAAGCAGCAAATCTGTTAAGGAGATCGTGGAAGAAGGTGTAAAAGAGACGGTTGACCTACTAAACGAATATGAACAAATTTCAGAAAAATTTGCTGAGCCCATGTCAGATGATGAAATGGATAAATTGATCGAAAAACAAGGCAAAATTCAGGAAAAGCTGGATCATATAGAGGCTTGGGACCTTGATTCCAAACTAAAAATGGCAATGGATGCCTTGCGGTGCCCTCCTGGAGATACACCCGTTAATATAATCTCCGGAGGTGAAAAAAGACGGGTTGCCCTTTGCAGACTATTGCTGCAAAAGCCCGATATTCTCCTGCTGGATGAACCCACCAACCATCTGGATGCTGAATCTGTATCCTGGCTTGAACAACATTTAAGCCGGTATGAAGGAACCGTAATAGCGGTTACTCATGATCGATATTTCTTAGATAATGTGGCTGGCTGG
Organism: Desulfobacteraceae bacterium; assembly: GCA_024227235.1. Lineage (GTDB taxonomy): Bacteria > Desulfobacterota > Desulfobacteria > Desulfobacterales > Desulfobacteraceae > Desulfobacula. The sequence goes on from JAAEKY010000428.1 coordinate 25,027, forward strand.
ATTCTTGAGCTGGATCGAGGAGAAGGGATTCCTTGGAAAGGAAATTATTCCTCATGGCTTGATCAAAAACAAAAGCGATTGGCAAATGAACAAAAATCTGAATCAAAACGTCAACAAACTCTTCAAAGGGAACTTGATTGGATCAACATGTCACCCAAAGGCAAACGATCTAAATCAAAAGCCAGGATTAAAGCGTATGAAGATCTTCTAAAAAAGGATGCCAAAGACCAGGAAAATAAAATGGAAATCTTCATTCCGCCTGGACCAAGATTAGGGGATAAGGTCATTGTAGCGAATAATGTTTCTAAGGCATTTGATAACAAACTGCTGGTTGAAGATATGAATTTTGTGATCCCTCCAGGGGGTATTATTGGGGTTGTCGGACCCAATGGAGCTGGGAAAACAACTCTTTTTAATATGATTACTGCCAAAGACAAACCGGATCAGGGAACAATTGAGTTAGGCCAGAGTGTTAAACTTGCCTACGTCGATCAAGAAAGAGATACACTTGATCCTGAAAAAACAATTTTTGAGGTGATCTCAGATGGAAATGATAAGATGCTTATCGGTGGAAGAGAACTGAATTCAAGAGCCTATGTGGCAAAATTCAATTTCTCCGGGTCTGACCAGCAAAAAAAGGTTAAAGATATTTCAGGGGGGGAAAGGAACCGGGCTCACCTTGCAACCATGCTCAAACAAGAAGCCAATCTTCTTCTATTGGATGAGCCCACCAATGATTTGGATGTCAATACCTTAAGAGCATTGGAAGAAGCCCTTGAAAGCTTTGCTGGATGCGCCGTTGTCATAAGCCATGACAGATGGTTTCTGGACAGGATTGCTACCCATATTTTGGCGTTTGAAGGAGATAGCCAGACACTTTTTTTCCAAGGCTCTTATTCAGAGTATGAAAAAGACAGGAAAAAAAGATTAGGCATAAAGGCAGATCAACCGACCCGGATAAAATATCGGCAACTGACCCGATAAAGACTTTTACTCATAACATTCTAAAAATATACGATTTATTCTTGACAAACACATCTTGTATACAATAAGTATCAATAAAGTATAGGAGGTGTGTTTTATGATGAAAGAATCATTAAAAATAATGGTTTATAAGTCTCTTCGTCTTGATATCGTTTCAGGAAAGCTTTCTGGTGGTACAAGAATCACAGAAACGGGTATTGCTGATTCACTCAATGTCAGCCGCACACCAGTCAGAGAAGCGCTACAAATACTTTCCCAGGAAAAATTTTTAATCGCCATACCAAAAGCGGGGTATATTGTAGATGATTTGTCGGATAATGATATTCAAGATCTTTTTACCACTCGAATGGAAATCGAACAGATTGCCGTTCAAAAAGCAATTAAAAATATTACTGTAGAAGAGCTAAAAAGTCTGGATGACAACTTGGAAAAGACAAAGGCAGCCATCAAAGCAGGAGATAGTTTTAAAATTACTGAACTTGATGTTGCGTTTCATACCATGCTTTATAAGGCTGCCAGAAGCAAATCCCTGTTTAGGATATGTAAAAACTTAAGCAATTTAACCATAAAGTATCGTCATGGATTAAATCTTGTTCCCAGTCTGTGGGATGAGCTGCTTCAACACCACATAAAAATTTATCAGCTCTTGATTTGCAAGGATATAAAAAATACAATGCAGGCTATCGACTTACATGCTAGACAGGCCAATTCGCACCTGTTGGATATCATGCAAAAAGTGCGTTCCGATGCCTTTAGTATTGAAGATTTTTAGCCCAGATATTTCATATCCTGAAGGTCAGACCCGAAACGATTTTATCTTAGCGGCAATAACGAAACAGTTGTTTATTTTTACTATAAAAATAATGAAAACTCCGGGTAGCCTTTCTGACTGATTAATCAGGAAGGCTACTTTAATAATATTGTTTAATATCGCCCAAGAACTCTAAAATTTTCCGATGCCTCCTTGATCTTTCCCATTACTGGTGAAAGTTCCGGCGTTTCAATATCCGCTTCAAGATCTGCATAGAACATGTATTCCCAAGGTTTTCCAAGCATGGGGCGTGATTCAAGCTTAACAAGATTTATTTGATATTCTGAAAACACTTTCATTACCGAAAACAATGCCCCAGGTTTATTTCCAACTGAAAAAATAATGGAAGTTTTGTTTACCTTTTTATTCCCTCTGACTTCTTTTGTAATAATCGCAAATCTTGTATAATTCCTTGGATTATCTTCAATAGACTCTTCTAATATATTCATTTTAAAAATCTCGGCCGCCATAGTTGATCCAATAGCTGCAGCATATTTATCTTCCATATCTTTTACTTGTTTTACTGCACTTGATGTGGCTGTTACCGGAACCAATTCAATATCTGGATATTGATCCAGATAATTTTTACATTGTGACAATGCCGGCGGCGGTCCAAGGATTTTTTTAATTTGATCCTTTGTAACATTTTCCTGGGCTATTAATGCATGTTTAACCCGTATTGTAATCTCTCCAATAATATTTAAATCATATTCCTGAAGCAAATCATAATTTTCATGAATAGACCCTGAAAGTGAATTTTCCAATGGGACTACACCATACTGACAGTCTCCTGTTTGGACTGCTTGGAAAATATCTTTGAATGTTTTCATTGGGACAGGCTTTACTTCTTCTCCGAAATATCCAAGGCTTGCCTTATGGCTATAGGCACCATATTCACCTATGAAAGCCGCTGTTTTGTTTTCTGATGCGTGCATACCATTGATAATTTCAGATTTTTTTAAATAATCGAAATCAAGCTGTTTGCCGACAACTGGAGCAATAACATAAATATCTCGGGTCAATTGACCGAATTGATCCGGGTAAAGACTTTGAGGTCCATCAGAAAGTGCCTCGTCTGGATTGTTGTGAACCTCAATCATGAGTGCATCAGCACCTGCGGCGACTGCAGCTCTTGCCATAGGGCTTACTTTTTCTCTGATACCTGTCGCATGGCTTGGATCAATGATAATAGGTAAATGAGTTAATTTTCGTAAAACAGGTATGGCAGATAAATCAAGTGTGTTTCTTGTATAAGGTTCAAAGGTCCTAATACCTCTTTCACATAAAATAACATTGTTGTTTCCACCTGCCATGATGTATTCTGCTGACATCAGCCATTCCTGGATGGTTGAGGCAAGACCTCTTTTCAAAACGACGGGCATGCCCATTCGTCCCACACATTTTAAAAGTTCAAAATTTTGCATATTGCGGGCACCGATTTGGACCACATCAACATATTTCAACATCAAATCTGCCTGGGAAGGTGAAGTGATCTCTGTGACAACCCCAAGTCCTGTTTTTTCTCTAACATCGGCAAGGATCTTGAGGCCCTCTTCTTCCAACCCCTGAAATGAATAAGGAGAAGATCTGGGTTTATAAGCCCCCCCCCTAAAAAGAACTGCCCCATATTTTTTCACTTCTTTTGCAATATCCATGGCCTGCTCATGGCTTTCTACTGCACATGGCCCAGCCACAATGACGATTCGGTCTGCACCTACCACAACATTGCCGATGTTCACTTTAGTATCTTCTGACTTAAACTCACGACTGGCAAGTTTATAAGAGGATTTGATAGGGACAGCCTCAGCAACACCCTCCATCTGACTAAATTCTTCAAGACTCGTCTTGGTCTTACCAATAATACCGACTAAATTTCTTCCCGCATCCATAATTTCACGTGTGATACACCCTTCACCAGACAGCATATTTTTAATTTTATCTTTCTGATGTTGCGTTATCTTGCTTTCAAGTACAAGAATCATTGATTTTCTCCCTGCTAAAATTGTTTTTGATACATCTAAATAAAAAAAGGCCCTGGAAAAATTCCGAGAGCCTAAAAACTAAAAAGCCCCGGGTGGTTGATGTCCACCCGGGGCTTTATTTAACTATTAAAAATAAAGTGTCACACCGGATGAACGTTTCTAAAAAAGAAAAAGAAACGTTCAAAATCAAATAGTCTTATGTGTGTCATTTTATTCATATTTTTCCTTAAAATTATTCCAATAAAATACAGGCCATTTTAAATCTTGTCAATAGTAAATTTTCCCAGCGGCCACCTTGACCAAATATTTCAAGGGGAACACCATTCCGTGATCATACCTTTATTTAAAGAATAGAGAGCAGCCACTCCAGAATATAACAATTAACCAATTAGTTTACTGGCTGTGCACGCTTTGCAGGTTCCTGACCTAAAGCAGGCCGCATCAGAAAGTGCTAAAACGCCTATTATTTTTTTTGAATCAGAAGAGGAGACAAACAGTCGCTGGACATCTGATAAAAACATCTGCTGTATTGCCTCAGATAAAATGGACTGTGGATTGCAAAATACAACCGGGCTGTTCATGATACGTCCCACAGGCTCTATTGTTTCTATTTCATGGAGAAAGGCTATGATCAAATCTGTTCTTGAAATCACTCCTATAGCCTCTTCTTGGCTTTTTTGAATCAATATTGCGCCAAGTTTTTGGGTTAAAAGTATCTCAGCAGCTTCAATAATAGGTGTATCTTCCTGACATGTGGAAATACCTTCTGTCATCACCTCCTTGACTATCAAACGTGGGATATCTTCAATTGTGAAATGATCAGATTTCCGCCTGCTTTTTATACAATTTCTACAATAACGATACATCAATCCTACAATATCTGAATAGGACAGTGTCCCAATAATTTCATCATCCGATGCACCAAGGACATAAAGACGATGATTACCAGAATGTCGCATATTGTCTATAGCTTCCTCTAACTGGTCATCAGGATAACAAAAATCTGGCGGTGCTGTCATAATATCACCAATAGGAGTTTCGATTGGGAATCCAGCGTAGTACGCAGATATGATATCCGTCTTGGATACGACACCAAGCGCTTTTCCTTTGTTGTCATCAACAAGTGTGGCACTTATCTTTTGCTTAATCGTATTTCGGATAAATTTGGATATTGGTGCACTCACAGGTAGTCGACTAACCTGCATTCTCATGCACTCATTTACAGTTATTCCTGTAAGTACTTTGCGTGTTTTATAATGTGCCATTCATTCTTAATTTAACTATACATTTTAAAATTATTAAATATCTACAATCCCTAATTAATGAGTTTCCCCATTAAATGATTAAATACCTTTGATCTATATACGATACCCACCACCTGCTCTTTATTAATAACGGGTAATCTTCGTACGTGTCTTTTATTCATAATATCCAAAATCATCATCAAATGGGTTTCTGGTTTAATAGTTACCAGGTCAGTACTCATCAAATCTTCAACACATATTTTTTTTACCCTCTCGATCAAACCTTCAAATATCGGTTCTGTTGAAAGATCTTCCATTTCTCCTAAAATGTGAATATGTTTAGGTTGGATAAATAATAATATGTCATACATAGAAAGCATACCTACCAACTTCCCATCCCCATCAATCACCATCATTCCAAATATTTCTTTCCCTTCAGACGCACTGGCTTTTTTGAACATTCGAATTGCATCAACAATTGTATTTTGTGGTAGAAGATGGTGAAAATTTGTATCCATCACACTCAGTGTATTCATATATTTACCTTTATGTTCCCAACTACTATTTTTTTATCCCCATTGATTCAGTATAGTGCAAATTTTACTTTAACATAATATTTAACATTCCAATCAAAAAAAATACAGGCTCATTTGTCCACATTATTTTGTATGAAATATTAGTAACAAGACGGTTTATCCGGTTCAAGTGCTCTATCTTCTAATCCTATCTTATAGTGTAAAGTCTATTCTGTAGCCTATATCAATTATTGCATAATTTTGAATATGTCTTATCTTTAGCCTAATGGTTCCAAATATTCTAAACAAGGAGCTTATTATGAATTATGATACTCTTTTAGAAAAATATCGAACAAAACAAGTTTTTATATATGGAAGAAGTGTGATTCATATCGTAGATACACAAACATATATAGATACAGGGATTAAAAAAACAGATTTTATATTTCATACAGAGCGTAATAACCGTGGAATAATAACTGTGGAGAATGAGGACACAACTTGAAAAAATTAATACAACTTGATTAAGTATGGATACTTCTTATCTACTCTGACAAAAGATCAAGAGATTGTAAACCCTTATATTTTTTAAAGATTTTTAAATTTTTAAAAAATATAAAACATTTTTAAGACATCTACGGTCTTAATTTATTTCCAAAATAATAGCTGTTCTCGCCGGAAGATATACGCTCAATAAATTTCTATCTCCATATTTCACAGAATCGTAAATAGTAAAATGGATTTGCCCCTCATTTAACCGGCTTTTTCCTCCAAATTGTATTTGGTCAGAGTCAAATATCATTTTATATTTACCTGGTGGTGCTTCAAACATGTAATCTGAAAATGATGTTGAACCATTTAAATTAAAAATCAAAATCAAATTCTTTCTTTTAAATGCAATGACTTTATCATCTTCATGAATGTGTAAGAGCGTCATATAGGATGATGAGAACAGGTCATACTCTTTTACAAGCGAAATCATTTTTTTATCAAATTCATATAGGCAGGAAAAGTAAAGGTCCTGATCATATTTTAAAGACCATTGTCTTCTGGCATAATGAAAGGAAAAATTGTTCCTTTCCGATGGAAAATCAATCCACTCGGGATGCCCGAATTCATTGCCCATGAAATTTAAATAGCCGGAACCTGCTGTTGCCAGGGTAATCAGGCGAATCATTTTATGCAGGGCAACTGCCCTGAAGGTTTCAATGCTTTTATTATCCTTTTTCATGGACCAATAGATTTGGCTGCCCAATAAATGCATCATATGGGTTTTATCACCCACCAGGGCCTGATCATGAGATTCAGCATAACTGATGGTTTTTTCTTCTTTCCTTTTAGTCGTCAATTCATACCAGAGCGTACCAAGGTTCCATTCTTCATCTTTCATATCTTTTAGATGCTTGATCCAGAAATCAGCAATACCCATTGAAAAGCGATAATCAAACCCAATACCACCTTTTAAAATGGGAGCCGCAAGTCCAGGGTATCCACTAACATCTTCAGCAATGGTTATCAGGTCTGGCTTGAGATCATGAATAAGACGGTTGGCCAGATATAAATAAGACAAGGCGTCAACATCGACATCATCCCCATAATAATCATTATAACTTGTAAATGCCCTGCCCAGGCCATGATCCTCAAACAGCATGCTGGTGATACCATCAAATCTAAAGCCATCAATTTTATATTCTTTTATCCAAAATTTTAAATTGGATAAAAGAAACTTTAATACCTCAGGTTTACGATAATCAAAGCATCTTGAATCCCACTGGCGGTGATATCCTCTGGAGCCGTCATGAAAAAATTGATAATATGTCCCATCAAATTTTGAAATTCCTTCCACCTCATTATTTACTGCATGGGAATGGATGATATCCATCAGGACTCTTATCCCTTTTCTATGGGCAGCATCAATTAAGCTTTTAAATTCTTCAGGGGTTCCAAATCTTGATGAAGGGGCAAAAAAGTTAGAAACATGATACCCAAAGGAAGCGTAATACGGGTGTTCTTGAATTGCCATCAATTGGATCGTATTGTATCCTGATTCGATTATTTTAGGTAAAATATGCTGTTCAAATTCGACATACGTTCCTATCCTGCCATCCTCTAATGCCATCCCAATATGAGCTTCATAGATTAAAAGGGGTTCTTTTAAAGGTGAAAAGTTATTTATTTCCCATTTATAGGGTTGTGCGGGCTGCCATGCCTGAGCATTAAAAATTTGCGTTTGTGAATCCTGAACCACTCGATTAACAGCAGTTGGAATCCGATCCCCTTCTCCTCCTGGCCAGACAATTTTCAGCCTGAAAAGATCTTGGTGAGAAAATGTGTCTTTAGAAAACCGCTTTTCAAAAATATGATTGTCTTTTCTTTCAAGCGCAAAGTCTTCATTTTTTTGCCAGGATGTTTTTTCGCATACAATAAAGATATCTGTAGCATTAGGCGCCCATTCCCTGAATATCCATGAATTTTCTTCAAAATGGAGCCCAAAGACCTCATGATAATCTGCAAAGGATTCTAAAGATCCATTGGTTTGATATTTTAATTTATCCTCAATTTCAAACGCTTTTAATCGCCTTGAAGATATCGTATCTGCAAAGGTAAGAAGATCCGGATCGTTGAAAATTCCAAGATCAGACAAGGAATGGCCTCTGAAGCATTTTTTCATATAAATTTATATACTCTTCCGCACATCTGCTATGGTTAAATTCAAGGACACTTTCAATCATAATCCGATTTATTTGAATTTCCTTTACATCCGGGTCAAGAAAATAAAAGTCCAAAGCTCTATCTATGGCCCATTTAAAACCATTGGCATCATGAACATTAAATAAAAAACCATTTCCTGAATCTTGTTTATAATCCAGTTGATGGATAGTGTCGTGCAATCCCCCTGTATCGTGAACAATTGGCAATGTCCCATATATACTGCCTACCATTTGAGGCAAACCACACGGTTCAAATGATGATGGCATAAAAATAAAATCACTGGAAGCAAATGCCTGGTGTGATAACTCTTCATTAAAGCCACAAATGGCAACCCTGTGACTCAGATTATGAAACCGGACAATATCATGAAAATGCTTTTGGTAGTCACCACTGGCCACTGACACGACTTGAAGATTAGCCTCCCAGTATTCAGATACAATATCGAACATAATCTGGGCCAAAAGCTGGCAGCCTTTTTGCGCTGGATCGAGTCGTGACGGCCAGAAAAATATAACCGCATTTTCATCTTCTTCAAGATCGAGTATTTTCTGAAGATATAACTTGTTTTTTTGTTTTAATTTTCTATGGTTTTTCGGTCCATAATTATACCGGATCATCTCATCAACAGCAGGATTGAATTCCGGTTCCGGCGCATTTAAAATTCCTGTAGCGCATCCGGCTCGATATTTATTGGTTAGCTCTTTTTGCAAACACTTTTCTACAAATGGATGACGATTTTCAACGATTTCAGTTAAAAATGTTGGGCTTACGACATTGACATAATGTGCGGCAAACACCCCAGAGGATATAAAATCAATACGGTTCCACTCCCGACTTTCTTCATAATTATGGGGTGGCTTTTTAAAAAACAGCCATTTCCAGAAAGACGCTGCATCAATACCTCGATCTTCAATTTCTGCCATTGTGGATGTCATGGTGTGAATATTATGAATAGTGAAAAGGCAGGGAATTCCTATTTGCCTTGCCATGGCTGGGATTAACCCTGTCATCCAGTCATTGCAATGAATAATATCCGGTTGAACTCTTGGAATGATGTTGTTAATCACTTCCCTTTGAAATGCCAAGGATACTTTAAGATCTTTATCTGAATATCCAGAGTAGACATTATCAAGATAAAAAAACGCCCGATCAGCAGCCAGATGAATCCGTTCTTCATCCAACCGTTTTCGGATTTTTTCAAGTTCTCTGTTATGGGTTTTTGTGGTGTATCCATTAAAAATAGATCGATAATCCGGTAACGCTACATGAACATCACAGCTTAGATCAAATAATGCACTGACAAGGGCAGCAGAAACATCAGCAAGGCCACCCGCCTTGGCCGAGTAATGAGATTTTTCTCCCATATCCTCGGGAAGATAGGTCACTTCTGGAGTGACTATTAGGATTCTCGGTTTCTGTACCATTCTCCTATTCCTATATTCATTTTTAACTGTTGTTTGCTTTATTTACTCCTCTTCATGTACCCAAGTAATGAGACTTGGCGTATTTCTTAACACCTCATCTCCTTTGGGAATCACTCTGGCAGTGTACCCAAAGCGCCCCGAATCTGAGCAGGTAATGGTGCAGGCATAAATATGTTTGCCCTCCGAAATAGTCTCCTGCAACCACATGGTTTCCGGTCTACTGCCTTCTAAATCCTCAGAGGTTCTTAGTTTGCCATGATAAATCTGGACCTCTACTTCTTCCGGGGTTAATTCACCAAGAAAGACTTCAACTGTAATTCTAAAGGTATCTCCAACTGTAAAATCCACCTCTGTTATTAAATTGGGCTTTGATAATCGAATGCCACTCCATAAAGATAAAAGTCTTGACTGGGTAAGCGCAAGTTCCTTGGCTTTCCATGCTGAATCATCGGTTAATAGTTTAAAATTCTTTGATGCGGGAATATAAAACCGATTCGAATACTCTCGGACCATTCTATCACTTGAAAAATCAATAACAGCCATTTTCATGGCTTCTTTCATCATCATGATCCATTTTAAGGGAGGATTGCCTCTTTCTCTGTCATAAAATTTTGGAATGACATCATTTTCCAAAATATTAAAGAGCGCCTGACTTTCAACCTCATCTTGATAATCATGATCATCATAGACATCACCATTGCCTATTTTCCATCCCCGACTTTCCCTAAATCCTTCACACCACCACCCATCTAAAATAGAAAGATTCAGGCCACCATTTGCCGAGGCCTTCATCCCTGAAGTACCGCAGGCTTCATTGGGTCTTCTGGGTGTATTGAGCCATATATCACATCCCTGGACCATATATCTTGCAATATTAATATCATAATCTTCTAGAAAAACAATACGATGGCGCACGTCATGTACTCTTGCAAATTCCACAATCCGTTTGATGATATCTTTGCCTTCATCGTCATTGGGATGGGCTTTACCGGCAAACACCAGTTGAATGGGTCTTTCTTCATCTGTAATGAGTCTTGTAAGGTGGTGAATATCTTTAAATAAAAGACCTGCCCGTTTATAGGTCGCAAACCGCCTGGCAAAACATATGGTCAGCACACGATGGTCTAAAACATTAGCAACCTCGTCCAACACATTTCTTGAGGCATTCCGTCTTTCATACTGCGCCAATAAAGCTTGACGACATTTTCGAATCAGATTGGATCGATCCATTTCATGGACATGCCATAGATCAGTATTCTCAATATTATCAATCCGCGAAATTAAAGTAGGGTTGAACAGCCGGTTAGACCAGTCTGAGGATAAATATCGCTCAAATAAAGAATTTTTATGTCTGGAAAGATAAGAACAAATATGTACCCCATTGGTGATGTGTGAAATAGGGACCTCTTCTACATAGCGCTTTGGCCACAAAGACTGCCACATATTACGGGCCACTTGCCCATGAAGACGACTGACGCCATTAATATGTCCTGAAAAATGTACACCAAAAATGAACATGGAAAATTTATTAGAATTCTCAATACCATGAGGTTCGCCCCAAGACAATATTTCATCTTCGGAGATGGCGAATTTTTCCGCATACGGTTTAACATAGGGAAGGATTAAGTCTTTACCAAATTCATCATGACCGGCTGCAACAGGTGTATGTGTTGTAAAGACACCTGTTCGTTTACATATTTGGTATGCACTTTGAAAATCCAAAGCATACTTGTCCATAATCGTGGAAATGCGTTCCAATCCGGCAAATGAACAATGCCCTTCATTCATATGGCAAACGGTCGGGAATATATCCATTGCATTTAATACTTTTGTGCCCCCTATTCCCAATAATATTTCCTGGGCGACCCGCGTCTCACCATAACTGGCATAGAGCCTGGATGTTATATCTCTTATTTTTTTTGAGTTTTCCAATAAATTTGTATCCAACAACAATAATTTTATTTTCCCAACTCTTAATTGCCAGACACAGGCGTTGATATTGCCATGGGGACCCGGAATCTGAATTTTAATTTCAAATCCTGAACTGTCCTTTACCTTTTTAACGGGCAGATCAAACACATCATTAATGGGATAGGTTTCCTGCTGCCAACCATTATGGTCAAGAAATTGCCGAAAATACCCTTCCCGGAATAGTAAACCAACACCTGTCAGTGGAATTCCAAGAGTAGAGGAGGCTTTTAAATGATCTCCGGCAAGAACACCTAATCCACCGGCAAAAAAAGGTAGAGATTCATGAAGGCCAAATTCCATTGAAAAATAAGCAATGGTTTCTTTAGCACCCAGATCAAATTCTTTGATTTGGGACACCAAGGAAAACATTCTTTCAAATTTAGCCTTTACCCGTCCAAGATGGCCTAAAAAACTTTCATCTTTAGAAAGAGAATCAAATCGTCTCTGTGAAATATAGGATAAAAAAGCCACGGGGTTTTTCCCAACTTTTTCCCATTGTACGGGATGAATTCTCTGAAATAGCTCTATGGCTTCAGGATTCCAACACCACCACAGGTTCCTGGCAAGATAATCCAGGAATGATAGTGGTTCGGGGATAGCAGGATATACTTTATAAATCTGCAGCTTTTTCATGGCACTTAAAATCTCCTAACAAATTATGGGTGTAATTTGTGCATTACTCTGGCAGTCTCGCTTGACCCCCAAGCCTGTGCATCACATCCTCTGGGTGTATGAGGATAATCTCCATCTAAGATTTCAGGAATATATCCAGCAGCTCCTTTTCTCATCAAATGAATCACACTGCCCAGCCATGCCAGACAGGTAGGAAAACTTTGTTTACCAAATGCGGCTGCCCATGCTTCACAAAAAACCGGAAACTGCCAGGTCCAAGCGGTTCCATTATGATAGGCAGGTTTTCTTTGAGTATCTTCGTCCCCTTTGTAAACACCAGAATAAGGAGCATGAGGGTCCTTTATCAATTTGTTATTATAAAAAATTTTCATAGGATATTCAACCCTTCTATCTGCAAGACTTCTGATTCCTCCAGGGATAAGCAATTGCTGGCATGTTTCAACACATTTTTGAGCAATTTTTTTATCTTCTATCACATTAAGTGTAAATAAAAACAGCTGGTTTGGCCTTAACGCATCATCAGCAATCGCATTTTGGGCACCCACAGGGCCTTGAGAATGAAGACAGTCTGAAAAAAAACCTGAACTTTTAATATAAAAAAGATCAACAATCGTGTTTTGAATTATTTCTGCTTTTTTTTGCCATTGCTTTTTATTGGCTGTATCAATTGAGGCCATCAGCATTACTGCATTATACCATAAGGCCTGGATCTCAATAGGATATCCCTGCCGTGGAGACCCCGCTGGAAAATTGGTATCCATCCATGTAAAATGGGAAGGACTATACAACAAAAGTGTTTCAGAATCTGCCTTTACACCTGTTTGGGTTCCCTTAATCATTGAATGAACCATAGATAAAAGAATATCTTTTATGGTTCGGGATTCAATCCTTTCGCTTAAAAAATCCTGATTATTTTCTTTTTCAACCAGGTCTTTGCAGCAGCAAATGAACCATAAGGGTGCATCTGATGTTTCAATGTTTGCTGCATCCTTACCGCAGATCATATTGGGAAGCGTTCCATTGTTCTCAAATTTGCCAAATAACCGCAAAATAGCTTTGGCCTCTGAAAACCGACCCAATTCGATCAGGCTTCTACAAAATATCAAGCTGTCTCTTCCCCAGTCTAAAAACCAGGGGTATCCTGCAATCACACTCTTTTCGTTATCCCTGTCCACCAAAAAGGCATCAAGGCTTTTAACCACTGCTCTTGAAAAAGACATACCCTTTTCAAAGTTTTCTAATATAGGTACTTTAGGTTTGCTTATATCTACTTTTTGTGTCTGATTGTCATTCACGAAAGCGTTAAACCAAACCCTTTCACCACCATGAGCGATTACATTAAAATACCCCGGACTGAAAAGATCAGATTGTGCGTCAAGCCCTCTTTGTTCTTCCAAAGAGCGATGGATCATGTAGTGCCATTCGGGTTCATGCACATAAATACCTTTGGAAAGGGTGACACTTAAAATTTTCCCATTTGATAATAAAAATTCAAATCCATGGTCTTGGCAGGTGATGGCCTCAGGCCATTTTTGTTCCGCTCCTTTAAATGCTTTAACCGTTTCATGAAAGCTTCTGTCTTCGATATCGGGCCGGATAATGATGGTGACCCCTTTATCATCATTTAAAATGAAAGGGTCATTTTCAAGGGCATTCTTTCTAAGGATTGACAGCGCTACATGATTATCATTTGAATTAATGGAAAGATACAGCTCCAATGCATAATATTTGCCTTCAGAAGTGGGAACATGGAATAGCCATTTTCCCCCATGATTATAGGAAAATGTAAATTTCTCAAGGCAATCCGGTGCAAGTTCTCTGGAATATCCCTGAAAGACTGCCCAAATTCTGCACCTGGAGAGCACCATCCACCGATTTTCCGGGGTTGTCTTATCCATATTTGCCCCAAGAAGTGCATCATACCGGCTGTCAAGCCTGCCCCACCATGCGGCGGCTCTCATCATGCCTCCATTTTTTGTGGTGCCTAATAATTTTAAAAAGGGACTTTTTACAATTTCCTTTCTTGTAAATGAAGACCTCATATACAGTTTATTTAAAGGCGCCAGATATAATAGAGATGCCTTTTCAACCTGGGTACCTGTAGGTTTAAAAATCCGCAGGTTTAGACAAAATTCTTTGTGTTGATTCTTCATTTTATTGGGGAAAAATAAGGCAAAGAATCCTTTTTTATCCTGGGTTTGGGTTGGAATTCCTTCTTCATATCCCAATGATGTCTTTATTGACTTTTTTTCATCAATAATTTCAGCCCTGAATCCATCCTCACATTTTACCAAAAGGAAAAAATCTGGCGGAACCATGACCTGTCGTTTCAAATCTTTTTGTGAATCAAAAATTATCACCCGGCTCTCTTTGGAATCCTTATTAAGCGACCGAATAAATTCAACAGGATCTTTTGAAAAGGATACGGCTTCCTTTTCAATGTTTATGCCCTTTATATCAGTGTATCCGTCAATAATAGTATAAATGGCTAATATTTTTGCTTTTAGCTTTTGTAAATAGACGTTCTCCGGGATTGAACTTTTATCTGCTTTTGAAGGTCAAGGGCTTTAATATCATCCATATCAGACGTCAGGGCAAGAGTTTGGCCGGGAGCCAAGCGGATCATACTCAAGTCACCCAGTTTTTGGATCTTAATCTTGGATCCTGATATCAGATCAAACAGCATATTGTCGTTTATTCCTGCATCCCCATCTTTCCAGGTAGTTTCATTGGAATTTTCACAATCAAGATTAACTAAAACCAACACTCTTTTTTCATATTCTTTATTATAGCGCAGCAATACCAGACTATCGGATTGATTTTTCTGGATTAAAGACAAACAGGCCGTTCCCAAAAAGGTTGGATGAGTTTTCAATATTAAATTCAATTTTGAGATATGATCTACCTGATTATCTTTATTGCCCCACCTTAAGCCGCTGGATTCATGGACATCAATTTTTTGTGTGGCAAACCACTCTACCCCATTGGCGAATCCAAACCCGCCGCTGACTGAAAAAAGTGCACAAAGCGAAGTCCTCATTTTTGCATACAACTTTGAAACAGACGCCAGACGATTATTGTCATGGGTTTCAGCAAAATGGATTAAGGGTCCGCATGAGTTTGATATATCAAAGGCAGTGGGTAGATAATTTGTAATTTCCTGTTGCGTATAATTTTGAAACAGTTCTGAATATGCCCAGTTAAAATTTGCCTTACTTAAAATCTGACGGGTTACCTCTACCTTTCCCCCAAGTCCCTCTAAGAAAAAAAGCGTTTCAGGATATTCAACCCTTACTTTTGCAACAATATATTCCCATGCGTTAACAGGGATCATATATCCGGCATCACAGCGAAATCCATCAACACCCCGATGGCACCACAACAAAAAGACATCTGCCATATATTTCCAAATATCAATGTTGGAATAATCCAACTTTGTCAAATCTGCCCATATGACCCCCCAGGCACCGGGTGCTTGAATTTTTCCATCTTCTCCTCTGACTAACCATTCCGGATGGGTCTCATGAATAGACGCTGCCCACCCTGTATGATTTATAGCAATATCCATGAACAGGTACCCATTATGGAAATGAACCATATCAACCAATTCCATAAATTGTTCCAGCGGTGTTGCCGAAGGATCAAATTCAGCTAAGGCTGGATCGACTTCTGTAAAGTTCAAGGCTGCATAAGGACTGCCAAACCGTCCCATCCTGGCATATGTTGTGGGTGTGGGATGGATAGGCAACAAATGAAGAACACGGCATCCGAGATCAGAGAAAATAAATTCTACTTGTTTTTTAAGGTCCCTGAATTTCCCGGATTCTGGAATAACCGTATACCCTTTTGTATCAAGCTTTTTAATGATAGATGAAATATCTTTTTCTTGTGCTGCATCTGACTTGGATTTACCGAACTGTCTGACAAAGGCATTATAAATAATATTGGCACAACAGGTGCCGGCCGGTTCAACATTAAAAATAGTGTTGTCACCCGATGGCCATATGGGTGTATGGCTATGTTCAGGGGTAAAAAAACATTTTGCCTGGAAAAAACCTGTCTCATGTAATGGCAGAACAATTTTAAAATTCAAATCGCCTTCTGGCGACATTTTAATATCATACCAGGCTTCATCCAGTTTTATTTCATCTCTTTCTATACGCCTGATGATTTCTTTTCTTGAAATCGCTGCAGAACCAAGGTTAGTTCTAATCCATGCCTCACCTTTAGCTTTAGCTGAGAGCGTCAAAGTAAAAGTAACACAATCGCCACAATACATCACCCGGAATTCTCCGGGAAAAGGAGATTGTGAAACGATAGGTAAGGTTTCCATGGTCAAGCCTTTATCTTTTCCACCCGCCAATCAAATGGAGGTGTAAGTGAAATATTTCTTGTCCACCGCCTTTTTCAACATTGAATAACAATTTATATCCAGATTCATTGACACCTTGTTCCTTTGCCATTTCTTTGGCTATCATAAAAAGCCCGGAAACAATGGATGTCTCGTCCTCCTGCAGATCATTGATGCTTCTGATATGTTTTTTGGGAACTAAAAGTAAATGAACCGGGGCTGCAGGATTGATGTCTTTAAAAACAATAAAATCATCATCTTCGTATAAAAATTCACTGGGTATTTCTTGGTTTACAATTTTACAGAATAGACAGTCGCTGGGCATTGAAGACTCCTTTAAATACCTATAATTTATCGATTTCCTCCATCAATTTTTCCATGGCAAAAGCAGCCTTATCTTTAAGAAAAATATCAGTAACAGAGTGGGTATATTCAGAAACATATGGATTAATTTCAACGATTTTAGCACCATTTGATTTTGCGGCTGATGGGATTGTGTTTGCCGGAGCCACAGTTCCTGTGGTGCCGATTAAAATAAAACAATCTGCCTTTTTTGTCTCATTAAATGAATTTGTTTTTGCGGGTTCTGGAATGGCCTCTCCGAAAAAAATAACATCTGGTTTTAAAATCCCACCACATTTTGCACATGTTGGCGGTAGAATATTCAAATCAATTTCAGAAATTTTATATTTCGCTTTACACTTAAGGCAGACAAGCGTCTTTAAGGACCCATGAAATTCATGGACTGTTTTACTGCCTGCATCGTAATGCAGATTATCAATATTTTGGGTAATCACGGAACTTAACATGTCATTGGCCTCAAGTTCCGCCAGAGAATAATGGGCTGCATTGGGTGTTACTTTTCCAAACAGATCATAAAAAATTTCCCGGATCACTTCCCAGGAACGTTTTGTATTATTATAAAAATATTGGATTTCAAAGGTTTGGGGATCATATTTATTCCATAGACCATTTTCTCCCCTGAATGGCGGTATTCCGCTCTCCACAGAAATACCTGCACCCGTAAATGCGACACACCGTTTCGATGATTTAATAATTTGTGCGGCCTTGGCATACATAAAGATCTATCCTTTATGACAAATAAAAATTTAGGTTAACTTCAGGTCAACTTTACAATCTCAAACGTATTGGACCATAATTCTGCAATCAAAAGTTCATTGCGAAGTAATTTCCCACGATTTAATAATATTTTTATACTTTCGGATGATTGAAGCGCGGCCACAAAAAGTGCACAATAGGCCATATTTCCAGTTTTTGTCTCAACACCTTTTGAAAGTTTTCGGCTTTTTTCCCCATATATTAATTCATAACCTTTATCCTCAGGAAAAATAGTGGTTATTTGACCGGTAACACCTGCAATAGCACCAGAAACAACTGGAATGGATGCTTTTTTTGCTGCATCCTGTAATTTGAATCTGGTATCAATTGAATCCAGACAATCCATTACAACATCCGCATCTTTTATATAATTATATAGGTTGGATTCATCCACATACTCAATGATGTGATTTACGATTACCTCAGAATTTATTGCATTTACTCTTTCTTTTGCTGATAAAGCTTTGGAAACACCTATCAAATTCTCCTGACTTAAAAGCTGTCGGTTTAAATTACTGGTTTCAAATATGTCACCATCAATCAGGGTTAAATGACCGACGCCAATTCTAGCCAACATTTCACAAACGCTGCCACCAAGACCGCCTAATCCAATAACAACAACTTTTGACCTGCCAAGAGTCTTTTGTTCCTCAACACAGAGGGTGTTAAAATTCCGATCATACCGTCCTTCAAGTTTTAATGTTCCCATCGCCTAACCCCCTCCATCTGGCAGGAAAAATCCACCCTTGTCATTACCTTTATTAATTGGCATTTTTTTATCTTGCGTTTTACGGTTAATAAAAATCAATTTTGCAAGCTTAACTGGAATACCAAAATCCAATATGAAAATCTTTATTATAGTATTTTTTGAATTTCAATGCTTCCATTATTTTCCGAAAGATATTTAGATAATGTTACAAATAACTTCAGATCTATCTTTATCATATATGTGTTTACACTTTTAAATTCTGCTGTTATTAAGATGTTATATATATGACATAAGCTAATTATTTTGTACATAAATTTAATAAAAAACAAAAAATCATGGGACAACAAAAAAAAGAAAAACTTACACCGCAAATAGTGGCTAAAGACCTGGCAAACTTTGCTATTGACAGATCAGACTTAAAAGAATTTTTAGCGGCTATACCTGAAGACAATAGTCTAGATTTGGTAACCATTGAATATGAACTTCAAATCTTAAAAATCTTAAGTGTTGGCTGGGCTATCTCTTTTTACATGCCTGAGACGAATAAAAACAAAGTGCTTATATCAGGAATGTTCTGGGAGTATATTCAAGGAATATCCAAAAATATCTCAACGCTTACTGAAACAACCGCAGGCAAACAGATTAATTATTTCGAAATTATAAAAGAACGATTGGATACTTATTTAAAAGTGATTCAAAAAAATCCTGAGATATCTCAAAATCCTGCTGATATTATAGGACCCGCCTTTGCAGTTACCTGTAATTGCCCGAATGACCCTATTGCCATTTTAACAAGCACAAAAATGTTTACATTAACGCTGGGTTCTGTGAAAGAATATTTAAATGCTGTAGAAGTTGATGATATCAAGCTTAACTAATATTTGGACAAAAAACGCACCCATCTGCTGCGCTGCTGAGAAATCCTGCCCAATTATAAGGCTGGCCTCATGTACAGTAGTACACTCCGGTTTCAAAATGTATGCATGCGCATCTCTTCGAGCCCTTTCGCCTTGCATATGGGCAACTTTGTGAGCTTTGCTCCTCTACGAGCCATCCAAATACGGGATTTTCGATCAGACATTAACTAATTTTAACCTTATAAGAGGATCATACTATGCGAAACCGATTACTATTAATTTTTGGAATGCTTCTTGTCCTATTCATTGGGTGTGCCACACCCGGTCCGAAAACCATTGACATCACCTATCTTTCAGATCACAAGAAAACTCAATCAGGACACATCGGTATTGCATCTTTTGAAGACAAACGAAAAGACATGGATAAAGGATACATTGGCTATCGAACACTCATTAATAATAGCCAAGAAACCTATTTTGTAAAAGGGTTGGATCTTGCAGATACTTTAACAAAAATCATGGGGGTCTATTTTGAGAAAAATGGATTTTCCATACGCTCAATAAATCCATGGGACCTTACGCCAGATGGGGTTGTAAACGCATCCAACGGCTTTAATCAGATCATCGCAGGAGACATTAACACATTTGAGTGCCGTGCTAAAAAAAATGGTGCTACAACAGATATGATTTTAAATATCGACTTGACTTTATATCTTGGTCTAACAAATAAAAAAGCCTTAAAAACCATACCGGTCTCACTAACGCTTGAAAGAACAGAGTTTACGTTTACGCCAAAAAAACTCGAGCAATTTGTTAACCAATCCATTGAGGATGTGATTAAAAAAGCGTTGATATTTTAAAATATCCAGGGATCAGGATTTTGCAGCAATAACAGCGCCGGTAGCGATCATGACACCGCCGGCCGCTTTGTTCAGTCTTCTAACAGATCGTGAGCTATAAAAAAACAATCTTGCCCGGTTGGCAAGATACGCATAAATTACCAGAACACTTGCTAATACAATAGAAACTGTTGTGGCAACAATACAGATATCAAATTTACTTAAAGAGGACAGATCCATAAAGGTGGGTAAAAAGCCACAATAAAAAAGAATCACTTTGGGATTTGATAAGGTAATAAAAAGTCCGCTCAAAAAATTTCCATATTTCATGTTTTTCTTTCTATTCGCCTCTTGAACAGGTACAGGTTTAGAAATCCATATTTTTATTCCAAGAAAAATTAAGTATGCTCCGCCAATAATTTTAACCACTACAAAAAAATTCCCCATGGACTGTGCAATAACCGATAAACCCAAAATAGCAAATAAAAGAAAAAAAATATCACCAATAATAATTCCGACAATCACCCCAAGGGAGGGAATAAATCCTGAGGCAAGGGACCGTGAAACAACAGCAAACACGCCAGGACCCGGTGTTGCAGCAAGAATAAACAAAGCGGTGGTGAAACTAAAAATAGAAATCAGACTCATATCAACCCCTCATTGTTAATCACAATAAGAGATTGATTTTACGCTATTACTGATTAATTTCAAGTCATAATATTGACTTTAACCATAATACACTTTATAACGCCGGATCATAATGACGAACAATAAAACGCATACATCATTTTTCACACCTGCTATTGTCTTAAAAACGATGATTTTTATTAATATTTTTATGTTTATTGTCAGCCTTATTTTCAGCGGTAAAGGTATTGATTTAAACTTTCACCCTCTTCGGTTTTTATCACCATCATGGAAAGCCTTAAAATTTCTTGGCGCTTCAGGCACTGAACCGATCATTCAACTTCAAACATGGTGGTCTTTAATTACCGCTAACTGGCTTCATGGAGGGATTTTACATATTTTTATAAATATGATGGCACTTCGATCTGTTGGGCCTTTGATAGCAGAAGAGTTTGGAACCTGTCGAATGTTTTCAATCTACACTATCGGTGGAATCATAGGTTTCATATTTTCCTTTTATGGTAATATCCAAATGACCATAGGGGCATCTTCCGGACTTTGCGGCCTTGTTGGGGCAGCCCTTTTTTTCGGAAAATCAAGAGGCGGGCAATGGGGGTACCTTGTTTATAAAGAAATGGCTATCAGCGTTTTTATACTTGGCGTAATAGGATTTCTGGTTCCGACTATTAATAACTGGAGCCACATCGGTGGATTAGTCGGTGGCATTCTTTTTGCCTGGATCCTTGGATATAATGAAAAAAGAAAAGAAAATTTATTTGATCAAGTATTAGCAGTCTTCTTTGCTGGTATAACCATTTATTTATTAGCAAAATCTGTAATTTCTGGTTTTATTCTCATTAATACTTAGTTATCGCCCAAACGCGGATTTTTGGTCAGACACTACCTCGGAATAGGAATTAAATAAGTTACCCAAAATTCTGCGCTATTTATGTCCAACTTATTTCATCCGCGGTCCTTAAATTCTTTGAGTCGTTTAAATTCACGGGTAAGATTTTCGAAAACTATTGATTCATCACCAATACGCCCTTTTTTTCCCAATAATTCCATTTCTGATGCCGCATTTGACAAAGGCATGGCGACTAAATTAGCCGCGCCACCTTTGATGGCATGAGATTCTTTTTCAATCGTTCCAAAATCTTTATTTCCTATAGCAGTTTTAATCATAGCAAGTTGGTTTTCAACTATATCTAAAAATTCTTTGAATACCTCATGAAAAAATTCTTCATCATTTCCAAACTCATTTAATGCTTTTTCCATGTCAATCATTATGTGATCTTTCACCAAAGGGTCTTTTTGGGGAGTCTGCATGTATAAATTATTCACTGTAATCTGTTTGGATTCTTTTTGAAACCATTTGGTGACAGTTGAAAGAAGCATTTCTTTTTTTAAAGGTTTTGTTATGTAATCATTCATACCTGCCTCAAGACACTTTTTTCTGTATCCTTTTATTGCATGAGCGGTCATGGCAATTATGGGAATTCTGTTTTGCGGATCTTCAGCTTTTCGAATACGAGAAGTGGCTTCATACCCATCCATAACAGGCATCTGGATGTCCATTAACACGACATCAAACCTATCTTTTAAAAAAAGGTCTACTGCTATTTGACCGTCTTTAGCAAGGGTAACATTAAAGCCACCATCCTCTAACTGCTTTGTTACCAGTTTCTGATTTGTCTCATAATCTTCAACCAATAGAACTTTAATGTTTTTACGTTTCACTTCTTCAATCGTGTGCCTTGTCACAAGCGTTTTTTGAACATTAAACGGCTCGTTTCCCTTATCAAGCACACATGAGATAAACATTTTAAGATCATTTTGTCGAATGGGTTTAGTCAGATACCCATTCACGCCGATCTTTCTACATTCTTTTGCATCTCCTACCATACCAACGGATGTCAGGACAGCCACTGGTGTTTGCCTAAAATAAGAATTCTTACGAATCAAATTTGCCAGTTTAAAACCGTTCATTTCAGGCATTTGATAGTCCAAAAAGATGATATCAAACTTTTTGTTGGTCTTTTGATATTGATTTAGCTTAGCCAACGCCTCATCACACGATGATAGCGGTACAGGTATGCATCCCCAGGCATCTAAATATTTTGATAAAATATCCCGATTGGTTTTTATATCATCTACGATAAGCACGTCTAATCCTTTGAAATCAATCGTAGAAACATCTTGATTTTCAAGGCTGTCTTCTTGCTTGATAAATTCAAGCTCAAACCAGAATTCGCTTCCTTTGCCAGGCTCGCTTCTAAGTCCAATTGATCCGCCCATTTGTTCAACAAGCATTTTTGAAATCGTAATCCCCAGCCCGGTACCTCCGAATTTTCTGGTGGTTGATCCATCTGCCTGAGAAAAACTGTCAAAGATTTTATCCTGTTTTTCTATTGGAATTCCTACACCCGTGTCTTTAACTGTAAAAAGAAAAACAACCTTTTGATGAAGGTCTTCTGTCATTTCACACGTCACAAAAACTTCACCTTCATTTGTAAATTTTATAGAATTTCCAATAAGATTGACAAATATTTGCCTTAATCGTCCGGGATCTCCGATTAAGTCAGTACAGGCTGATGAAGCAAGGTAATGAATGAGTTCAATTCCTTTGTTCTCAGCGTTAACGGCAAAGGCGGAACAAAGGCTTTCAAGCGTGTGTCTTAAGTCAAACGGGATGGTTTCAAATTCAAGTTTTCCCGCTTCAATTTTAGAAAAATCCAAAATATCGTTGATGATATTTAATAAAGATTCTGACTCCATATTAATGGTCTTTGCAAAATTTTTCTGATCCGAATCAAGCTTGGTATTCAGCATAAATTCTGACATTCCTATGATACCATTTAAAGGTGTTCTGATTTCATGGCTCATATTTGCTAAAAATTCACTTTTAATTTGATTGGCTTCTTTTGCTTTATCAAGTGCTTTTTTAATCTGTGTATTGCTCATTTCCAAACTGACAATCAGGCCATTATAAGATGAAATGACCTCCCCGATTTCATCATCAGCCAGCCATTTTACTGGTTTAAACTCCTCAGGCGTATTAAATTTACGAATGGAATTAATCAATTTTTCTAAAGGAATTACAATGATCTGATGATTGGCAAATACGGCAGCAATCACAATAGTGAGAACCAAAAATAAAAACAAAAAAGAATCCCTGAAAAACCGTTTTAAAAGGACATCATAAATTTGGTTTTTTTTAGCATACAAATACAGGGTACCCAAAACTTGGGGTTCAGCAATGGTCACATAGACAATATCAATATTTGAGCACAGATAATTTTTCAGGTTATTATCCCCAGGAATATCCCCCAATTCAAATACGTTATCATTCAAATTTTCAACTACTTTTACCCCAGAAATATAATGGCTGCCCAAAATTGCTTTTAATTGAGATTCAATGACGGAAGTATTCATATTCCATAAAACCAAACCCAAGGGTTTGGAATAGCTTTTGGCATTTTCCTCTGTATGATAAAGAATCTGTTTTGTCATATCCTCATGGAACATCAGGCCGGCAAAAATAGAAACGATCAAAAAACTTATAATAACAGGCGTTAAAACTAACGCTAAAAATTTCGATTTTATAGATTTTGCATTGAAATAGTCAAATACTTTAAAAAGCTTTAGCATAGACTTAAAGTTACCTCTGATAATCAAATCAAAAAAATACTATATTTTTTTGGTGTATCCCTTTAGATTCATAGTTATCTAACATAAAACCATAATAAAACAAACAGAATTTTTACACAAGTTTTACAAAGATTTCTTGATCTCAATCAAGTTCTAAATTATATGAGCCCTTATGAAAGATCGCATCATTACGAAGATGACGAGGATAGCTGTTGTTGGAATGGCAGGAATATTTCCTCAAGCCATGAATACCAGCCAATTTCTTGACAATCTCATCCATAAAAAAGGCTCAGTGATTCAAATACCAGACCACCGATGGATAGGTCCGGTCAAGGATTTTGTCTCTTATGAAGCGCAACCGGACAAAGCTGTATCCAATAAAGCCGGCCTTATTGAAAATTTTCATTTTAATCCTGACGGTTTTTCTATAGAAAAAGATCTTTTATTAGGACTTGATCCTTTACACCAACTTGTTCTCCAAGCAGGAAGAGATGCTTTTTACCAATGCAGCCATACAAAAGAAAACAAAAAAAGAACCGGCGTAATCCTGGCAGCCATTGCGCTTCCCACTGATGCATCTTCACTGATGTCCTGGAATATGATTTGCAATAATAATTATCAAGGTCCTGTCCCAAAAGATGTTTCAAATACAGCTGTGGTATCACTGCCTGCTGCAATCACCGCACGTGCCCTAGGCTTTGAAGGAGGAAGTTTTACCCTTGATGCTGCCTGTGCCTCATCTTTATATTCTATTAAACTTGCCTGTGAACATCTTCATCTTAAAAAAGCAGATATTATGGTTGCCGGAGGGGTTTCAAGACCTGATTCTCTTTATACCCAAATTGGATTTACACAACTTCAGGCCTTGTCCCCTTCAGGAAAATGTTCAGCCTTTGATAAAACAGCTGATGGACTCGTTGTTGGAGAGGGCACCGGAATTGTTGTATTAAAAAGGCTGGAAGACGCCATTCAATGCGGTGATAAAATCCACGCCGTCATTACAGGTATTGGTGTATCAAACGATATTGAAGGCACTCTTGTGGGTCCGGCCTCTGAAGGCCAGTTACGCGCCATGATACAGGCATATAAGCATGCGAACTGGTCTCCTTTAGATATTCAATACATGGAATGCCATGGATCTGGAACTCCTGTGGGGGATCAGGTCGAATTATCCAGTATACAGACACTTTTAAATGTCTTTGATTGTCCGGACAAACACCTTTCCATTGGCTCAGTTAAATCAATGATTGGTCATCTCCTAACAGCTGCAGGAGCAGCCGGATTTATTAAAACTATTCTTTCCATGAATGAAGGGTTTTTACCCCCATCATTAAATTATTCAACGCCTGCTCCAAATAGCCCGATAAATGGTAGTAATATAAAGGTTCAAACAATAGTTGAAGATTGGAATCCTATTACCTCAAATTCAACAAGAAAGGCTGCGATAAGTGCGTTTGGATTTGGTGGAATCAATGCCCATCTTCTTGTTGAAGAATTTAAAACAAATTCAAAGAAATTTTTTGTTAAACATCTTGATAAAAAAGATTCTTTTAAAACTGTCCCTTGTGCCATTATTGGGATGCAAACCATCGCAAAAGATTGTTATGACCTGTCCCAGTTTACAGGTATTGTATTTGATAAAATACATTTAACACCGGAACTGCCTGGGCTCAGGTGGAGAAAAATCAATGGTAATGTTGAAGAAACCCCAGGATTCTATTTACACCAATTGAAAACCCTGCTTGGCGAATTCCATATTCCTCCCAATCAAATGAATGATATCCTTTGTCAGCATATCGTTCTTCTAAAAGCTGCCAAAGGTGCTTTGGAAGATGCTAAAATTAATCCAAGGCCAGCAGCTGATGATCCATTAAGGCAATATATGGGGTGTGCTATTGGTATTGAATTTGATTATGGTGCCACAGACTTTCATCTTCGCTGGAAAATTAATCATTTGGATAAAAGCCTCAAAGATGCCATTTCTCCGCCATTAACGTTTAACCGTACGCTGGGTGCCCTTGGCGGTATTGTTGCATCCCGTGTGGCAAGAGAATTCAAATTAGGGGGACCTTGCTTCACTTTATCTGCTGGCAATGCTTCGGGTATTAAAGCCATTGAAACGGGGATTCACTCCTTAAACTCACGGGAAACAGATGTCTTTCTTTGTGGGTGTGTTGACCTTGCAGGGGATCTTCGTCAGTATGCGCTGAATGATGTTGGAAAACCGCATTCTAAAGATATCCTTCCATCAGAAGGGGCTGCGGCTATTATATTAAAGCGACTTGACCAAGCTGTAGAGGATGGTGACAGGATTTATGGGGTTATCACAGGATCTGCGGGTGCAAGCTCAGATATTATTCCCGGTGAAACAATCCAGCACTCGGACCTGTCAGAATCTCTCTATTCGCAATCACTTAAAAATGCACTCAAAGATTCAAAAACCAATTTTTCAGAAATTGATCTTTATGAGATGAGTCATACTGGGATCGAGGCAAATGATACCACAGAAGCCAATGTGTTAAAATCGTTTTGCTTAAACAATTCCAAGAAAGACCCATTTCATATCACCTCAACATCTTCTGTTATTGGGGATACCCGAGCGGCTTCCTCTTTATTCTCTGTTATTAAAACCGCGCTTTGCCTGTATTACAAATTGATACCGGCCAATACATCTATTTTTTCTGATTCTTCAGGTTCTCCTGGTTTTAAAAAAATAGATAACAAATACTTTCACCTTATTGACAAATCTGTTGACTGGCATATTCAAGATACCAAAAAAATAAGAAAAGCCTGTATCGCTTCCATTACAATGGATGGAGCTTATTCCCATGTGATCCTTGAAGAGTATACGTCCAAAAATAACCTGAAAAATACAATCTCTTTTGATAAAACAGGCAAAGCGTTTGAAACTCAGGCTTTGTCAATTAATACTCTTTCGGTAAAAACAAACCCCAGACAAATTTCCAAGGATACGATTACTAAAATATCAAACCATCTTTCTGCCGAAAAAATAAATTTGCCTGATAATAAACAGACTCAAAAGTCCCCTTTAAGAAAAGAAGATTCAAACCCTATCCTCGACCCAGCCCTGATTGCCAAAGGCACACAGGCCACATCCAAAGCCCATGAAAAATTTCTTAAATTTTCAAAAGAAAACCTAGGTGTTCTTGAAAAGCAATTTAAAGCATTAACCCAGATTGCCGGCGACATTATACAAAATGATGACGGACAGGGGGCGTCTGATCTGCAGACACCTGATTCAGAGAATGACCCCAAACCTTCTCATATTGAAAAGCCGCCATTTCTGGATAGAGATCAGTGTCTTGAATATGCCACAGGAAAAGCGGGGAATGTGCTGGGAAAAGAATTTGAAATTATAGATACGTATCCTGTTAGAGTAAGACTGCCTGATGAGCCATTAATGTTAGTAGACAGGATCATGGATATTCAAGGAGAAATGCTCTCCCTGACTTCGGGTAAAATCATTACACAACATGATGTACGGGAAAATGCCTGGTATCTGGACGGTGGCAAAACCCCTGTTTCTATTTCCATTGAGGCAGGACAGGCAGATCTGTTTTTATGCGCATGGCTAGGGATAGACCATGCCGTCAAAGGTTCCAGAAAATACAGACTTTTGGATGCCAAAGTCACCTTTCACCGAACATTGCCGGAACCTGGCGAAACCATTGAATACCATATTGAAATTGATCGATTTTTAAAACAGGGCGATGTATACCTGTTCTTTTTTCATTATAAAGGGTATATTAATGAGCAATTGCTGATGTCGATGCGGGACGGCTGTGCTGGATTTTTTACAGAAGAAGAGGTTGAAAATTCAGGTGGTATTATTCTTAAAACACAAGATTTAAAACAAATTGAATCCCAATCTGAGTTTACCTGTCTTGTCCCGACTAAAAAAGAAAAATATTCTGATAAAAGAATAGAGGACTTAAGACAGGGCAATCTTGAGGCAGCATTTGGGAAAAACTTTAACAATAAAATACTCGGGAAAAATTTAAAGCTTCCTGGTAAAAGAATGCACCTCATTGACAGGGTTCTTGAGTTCAACCCTTATGGCGGACGATTTGGTCTGGGCTTAATCATTGCTCAGGCAGATATCCATCCGGAGGATTGGTTCTTAACCTGTCATTTCGTTGATGACAAGGTCATGCCAGGCACGCTGATGTATGAATGTTGTGCACACGCATTAAGAGTCTTTACCCAAAGAATGGGGTGGATCAGTGACCGGGATGATGTCTTTTATGATATTATACCTGACAACGAGAGTGATTTAAAATGCAGGGGCCCTGTAACACCTGAGACAAAAAAAGCCCGGTATGAAATAGAAATCATAGAAATGGGATATATGCCGGAACCATATGTTATCGCCGATGCCCACATGTTTTCAGATGATTTAAGGATCGTCCTGTATAAAAATATGGGGATGAGGTTAATGGGCCTGACAAAGAGTGATCTTGAATCTTTTTGGAGAGAAGAATGAAGTATTCAAACGTATTTATCGAATCCTTTGGCTATGAACTAGCGCCTAATGTAGTCACCACAACAGAACTGGAAGAAAAACTCAGTCCTTTTTTTGATGCAATGGGGTTTGGACCCGGTCAAATTGAAGCCTTGACCGGTATCAAAGAAAGAAGATACTGGGATGAAGATCATACCCTTGGTGAGCATGCTGCGATTGCCGGTCAAAGGGCATTGGACGAAGCAAATATATCCCCAGATCAAATCGGTGCCCTTGTCTATTGTGGGGTCGGCCAGGATGGGTTTGAACCCGCAACATCCTGTTCCGTTGCCGAGCAGCTAAATTTAGGAGAAAACACCCATATTTATGATGTTAAAAGCGCATGTTTAGGTGTGATAACCGGAATCGTCAATGTGGCCAATGAAATTCAACTGGGCAATATTAAAGCAGGTCTTGTGGTCTCCTGCGAAACTGCAAGACAAATCGTTGATTCAACGATAGATGAAATTAACACACATAAAAGCCTTGAATTTTATAAAGATACTGTGGCTACAATGACAGGTGGCTCCGGAGCGGCTGCAGTATTGCTAACAGACGGTACTATTGGAAACCCGGATAACCGGAAACATGCCCTTAAAGGTGGGGTGGTAAAAAATGCCATAAAGCATTATGAACTTTGTCACTGGGGATTTGAGAAAAAAGGGATGCCCACAGATTCAAGAATCATCATGCGGACCCAGGCCCAGGGAGTTCTTGAAAATGGTCTGGTCCTGGCAAAAAAAACATTTGAAAAATTTAAAAAAGAGTTAAATCTTTCTCCGGATGAACCCCATAAGTTTATTGGTCATCAGGTTGGGGCATTGCATCACCAAAAATTCTACGAGGCCTTGAGCGAAGACATAAAAAAAGACTTTTGTACCTTTCCATTTCTTGGCAATATAGGAACCGTCTCTATTCCTATTACAGCCGCCATTGCAGATGAAAGAGGATTTTTAAACCCTGGAGATTTTGTCGCTATTATTGGTATTGGATCAGGACTGAACTGTTATATTTTAGGTGTTGAATGGTAGAAAAACTGATTAATCAAAAACTGACGTCTACAAGAGGGTTCGAAGACCTCTACCCTTTTGAATCAAATTTTTTGAATATTAATGGACATGACCTTCATTATATAGACAAAGGTAATGGTAAGCCTGTGCTAATGGTCCACGGTAATCCTACCTGGTCATTTTATTACAGACATCTGATTCAAAATCTTTCACCGGACTTTCGTACCATTGTACCCGATCATATCGGATGTGGATTCTCTGACAAGCCTGATTCGAATTCTTATAACTATACACTTAAAAACCGTGTAAAAGACCTTGATACCCTGATCAACCATTTAAACATTAATGAAAAAATAAACTTGATTGTTCATGATTGGGGGGGAATGATCGGACTGGCTTGGGCGGTTGATCATATTGATAGAATCGAAAAAGTTATTATAACCAACACGGCTGGATTTTTTTTACCGCAAGAAAAACAATTTCCATTTTTATTATGGCTTATTAAATATATTAGACTATTTGCTGTTCCTGCTGTTCTTGGTCTTAATGCTTTTGCAAGAGGGGCGCTCTATCTTGGCAGTGAAAAAACCTTGCCTCAAAAAGTAAAAAAAGGACTGATTGAACCCTATAATTCCTGGAAAAATAGAATCGCAACCTTAAAATTTGTGCAAGATATACCGATAAGTGAAAAAGATCAAAGTTATACGATTGTTGATCATGTGGATCAGTATCTTAATGGACTAAATGAATCCACTCTTTTGTTTTTGTGGGGTGCAAAAGATTTTGTTTTTGATCTGACTTTTTTAAATGAATTTAAAAGAAGATTCCCACGGGCGGATACTCATGTTTTTCACGATGCCGGGCATTATCTCTTTGAAGACAAGCCTGAAGAGACAACCCAACTGATCAAAAAATTTTTAGGTAAATAAACCTATTCTTTATTTCAACATTTAATCGTCGCTTGAGGTAAAAATAATCATGTTTGGATTTGGGAAAAAGAAAAAAAAGGCAGAAGAGAAAAAAAAATCATCCGAAGAAAAGATGCCGGACGAGAAAGATAAAAAAGAAGATGAGGAAAAATCGAACACTTCGGAACCCTCTGAAGAAAACCCACCTGAAAAGAAAAAAAGAAAGTGGTTTTCAAAGAAGCTGATCTTTATCATCATTCTTGTTCTTATTGCCATTGGTGCATCGGTATTTGTTGTCTATACATTCTATTTTGCCCCCAAAGATCCGACAGACCTAATCACAAAATATCAAAGAATTGAACTTGTCCACATCAATCTTCCAGAAGAAATGCTTGAATTCAGCTTTGATTATTTTCCAGATTTATATGCCACTATGGTGACTTTAAATAACGAAATAGAATTATTAAATAAAGAAATTACAAGAATTGAAGAGATTGCACAAAAATATCCAGATCAGAAAAAAATTGCTGATAAAGAAACCAAAGGCCTTCAAAAAGCCAGGAAAGCACTTCAAAAAGTATTTTTAAAGATTGAAAAACCGGTTAAAGAAATATATGTTCTGTTTCAAGTGAATAAAGAGTTGGGCCAAATTCAAATTGAAGACAAAAATAAGGAGTTGACAGAACTTGCCCAAACAGCTTTAACACCAGCTCAGGAATTGACTCAAAAATTTAAATCAACTGAAGAGATCCCTAAAGGATTCATTAAAGGGACTATTTATAAACTGAAAAAGAAATTTCTATGACAACCTATACCAATTTTTCATCGATACTCAAGGAATCTGTAAATAAGTACCCACACAAAAGAGCAATTGTTTATCCTGCCTCCCGAGATAAAAAAGGACGCGTTTTATATAGCCAGATAACATTTTCCCAGTTGGAAAAGGCGTCTGATCAATTGGCATTTGGCCTTGAAAAAACAGGTATTATCAGAGGGACTCGAACGATTTTAATGGTCCAACCGGGCATGGAATTTTTTATCATTTTATTTGCGATGTTCAAAGTAGGTGCCGTACCGGTTGTTGTTGATCCTGGAATGGGCCTTGACAGAATGCTTCACTGTTTGCATCAAGGAAAAGCAAGAGCCTTTATCGGTATTGAAAAAGCCCATCTTTTAAGAAAATTTAAGCCTCGCTTTTTCAAATCGGTAAAACATTGGGTAACTGTGGGGAAAAAATGGTTCTGGGATGGATCAACTCTCGATGAACTCATGATTCCTACTGACGATCCTTTTCCCAGTACTCAAACGACATGGAATGAAACAGCTGCGATTGCCTTCACATCAGGTTCAACAGGGCCTGCTAAAGGTGTTGTCTATACCCACGGTAATTTTAGTGCCCAGATTAAACAAATTCAGGAACACTTTCAGTTTGGCCCGGATGAAATTGATCTGCCCACATTCCCTTTGTGGGCTTTCTTCTTTTGTGCCGTTGGAATAACCGTTGTTATTCCAGAGATGGACCCGACTAAACCTGCCCTGGTTGATCCAAAAAAAATTATCGAAGCCATTGAAAACCAGGGAGTGACACAGATGTTTGCTTCCCCTGCCCTTTTATTCCGGGTGGGCAAATATGGTAAAGAACACAATATCAAACTTCCTTCTTTAAGACGTGTTATATCTGCAGGTGCACCTGTTTCTCCTGCCAATATAGAACAATTTTCATGCATGCTGCATAAAGATGCCCAAATTCATACACCATATGGTGCAACAGAGGCCGTACCCATTCTGTCTATTGCTTCCAATGAGATTCTCGAAGAGACCAAAACTCTCTCAGAAAAAGGGTATGGCATGTGTGTTGGCAGGCCCATGTGCGATACTCAGGTCGAAATTATTAAAATTAGTGATGATCCCATTACACAATTTCATAACAGCCTCAAAGCCAACGAAAATGAAGTCGGTGAAATAATTACCAAAGCAACTCTTGTTACCGAACAATATTTTAATAACCGTGAAGCAGATTTACTTGCAAAAATCCCTGATTCTGACGGTACCGTCTGGCACCGTATGGGAGATCTTGGGTGGAAGGATTCTAAGGGTAGAATCTGGTTTTGCGGTCGAAAAAGCCAGAGAGTTATCACAAAAGATGGAACCCTGTTCACGATACCTGTAGAAGCCATCTTTAACAATCATGAGAAAGTCTATCGAAGTGCCCTGACAGGTGTTGGGCCTAAAAAAATGGAAACCCCTGTCTTATTTGTGGAACCACATACAAAGATCAACGATAAAAAAACCTTTATTAGAGAACTTCTGGATTTAGGAAAATCTAATGAATTAACAAAACAGATCGATCATATATTTATTGAAGAAAATTTTCCAGTTGATATTCGTCATAATGCAAAAATATTCAGAGAAAAACTTGCTGTCAAAGCGAAAAAAAAACTTAAACTATAATTTCACTGATACAGATTAATCAGGTAAAAGATCATAAAAATACATCATTGCATCTGACCGGGTTATAATTCCAATAATTTTGTCATCTTTCATGACCGGAATGCGTCCAATATCATTTTTGATCATTAATCTAGCTGCTTCAATAGCACTTTTATCATGCTGTATAGTTATTACATTCCTGCTCATGAAGGCTTTTATAGGTAATAGCATATGTTTAGATTGTCTCATTTTTTTAAAATCCCGCCGAGAGACAACACCAACGATGTGGTCATCTTTGTCCACAATCGGCATTCCCGTGCACCCCATATTTCTCAAAATCATGGCCACCTCTTCTACCTTTGTATCTTCCAAAACAGTGACCACAGGATAGGACATGATATCAGATAGCATAATAGACGAGTATTGGTTACCTGATATAAGCTCAACCAACATTTCTTCAATTGTATCTGGGTTAGCAGCCTTTAAAAGAGCGGATCCAGCGCCTGGATGGCCACCGCCACCGACGCTTCTCATAATAAGGCCAACATTAATTTCATCCACTTTGCTTCTGCCGATAACCATACATATATTTCGTTCAACATCTCTGAATATCCCAAAAGCCGCATCCACATTCACTATTTCCCGATACATCTGAAGAACCATGGCAAGGTTCTGGACTCGTCCTGATATCTCCATCTTGGAAATACTGATGGAAAAACCAGATGCTTCTGTTCTTTTTGCTTTCCGTACCATTTGAAAAAGAATATCTTTCTGTTTTTTTCCATACGCATGCTGCAAAAAGGTGGAAAGGATGTGTAAGTCTGCTTTTCTATCAAGTAGAAACCCGGCTGCATATGCATCTTCAGCCAGGGTTGATGGAAATGTAAGATTACCAGTATCCTCATATAATCCCATTAAAAAAAGTGTGGCTTGAATCGGGGTTATCAGCTTTCGTTTCTTTTCTATCTCCTTTACCAACAGGGTTACCGCGGCCCCTGTTTCACTAATATTTTTATGGTCTGTTTCAATATCACCTTCGGAATGATGATCCCATATAATGATCTCAAGATCCTTTCTGGTTTTCAATTTTTCCATTCTCTCCAAACGATTCCAGGAATGTGTATCCACAACAACAAGCTTTTTCACGTGTTCAAGAATAATATCCTTGGGAGAATAAAAATCAAATAAATCCTTATGGATGGATAAAAATGCTTTTAGATTGGCATTAATCGAGGTGGGTAAAACAGGTTTGGCACCAGGATACAATAGGGTTGCAGCAACAAGTGATGCCAATGCATCAAAATCTGCTCCTTTATGGGTTGTAATGATAATCATTTATCCCTCTTCTTTTTAATATCTTATTGACTATCATCATACAGGGTATTTATTCAATAATTTATTCAAATTCTAAAGGATAAAAAATTTTTCGAATATTTAAAAAGTTATGGTGTCATTATTTAATAGAAAGGAATATATTAAAAATATTAAGGAGGAACTCATATGAAAAAAATAATCACCATCTCAATGATTACTATTTTTTTAGCGTTATTTTCTTTTTCAAGTGTCACCGCAGGAAATCAATGGTCTCATCTAAAAAGAGGATACATGGTAAAAGGTCATAGTTGGAATCACAGGTATTCACGCGATAGTTATTACGGATCGAATCATTGGCAAAAACATCATAGCCGCTACCACAACTGGCATTATGGGTATACATATAACAATCGGAATCACAGGCATGCGGACGATAGCTATTACATATGTAATAACGAAAGCCCGCATAGTGAAAAACATTACATCTGGGAGCACAAAAATATAATCAATGATCACAATAATAACCAAAATCACAGTTCGGATAGTTATTGGTCATGGTAATAAAAAGGCTGAAATAAACTGACTATCTTAATTAAAAATATTTAATAATTTTTTAATTGGATTGAACGATTCATCTGTATCCGGTTTTTTAATTTCCTTGGTATTGTTCTTGGTGGTATTACAATTCTTATCATTACCATCTTTGGCAATTGCCAATGCACAAGGGCACGGATTTTGATCTGCTTTGTTTGCACCGACTAAAGCTGCGACAATTCCAACAGGTCCAAAGAATAAAATCCCACCAGCTGTTTTTGCAAGGCTTTTTGTTGCTTCAGCATGGTCAATATTGATTTCAGGAGATTTTAAGGTTCCCCCGATTTTAAAGGCCTTGGCAAGTTGGCTTAAGCTCAGATTAATATTCCCCAGTTCCTTGGTTCCGATCCCTTTCTTTGGGGAAGGTTTAACCGATATATCCAAGGTCTCCTTATTTAGATCAATCTGCCCTTTTCCTGATGCTGCCATGGATGGCATATCTGCCAGCAGCAGTTTTATTTCTCCGATTCCTTTTACAAATTCTATTCTCAGGGCGGCACAGTTGAGCGCATTGGATTTAGCTTCTTCATCAAATGGATTCAAAAACCCGAATACATTTGTGACCATATCAGTGCCCAGGGACTGGACAAATCCTGCATCAATCTTCCCATCTTTCATGGAACCCCAGAAAAAGCCTTTAAGATCACCCATAATTTGGGCCACACTGTTCCCTCTTCCTTTTAATTGTAATTTTCCATTTACCAGCCCATTAAGTCCTTTTTTCAATTCAAGTTGGCTGGTCAATAAATGGGTATCGAGTTCTTTTACATTTAAGACACAAATAATATTCAAATTATTTTTAATAGCCTTAATTGTTGTACTGCCATAAAACTCCCCATTAAACGCTGAGGCACTTAATGGCTTGAGTACAAGCGTGCCCTTTTGCATGACCATTTTTGAGCTGATATTCTGGATAGAAACCTTATTTGAAACAAATTTTTTAAGATTAATATCAGCCTCTATATTCAGTATGTCCAAAAAATCCAGACTAATATTTTCTGAAGGAAAAAGTTTAGTATTGGTATTCGGTTTTTGTAGATTTTCCTTTTTTGTATCCAATTTTTTAGCGAGAAAAGAGGCTGCGTCTATATGATTTGAATGGATATCAAGCTCAACCAAGGGTGTCTTTTTATTAAAAGCATCAATAATATTGCCCTTTAATTTGAAGTCGGAGTTGTTAATAACAGTGGAAAGCTCAAACGGATATTTTTGCTCTTTTTTTAGAAGACTTGCTATGGAGCCAATAGACCCTTTTACTAAAATATTTAAATGATCATAATTTGCGATTACATTCAAATCCACCGGGTGGGTTAAATCTATTGCCGCAGCTCGGATATGCTTTATACTCAATACTTCTTGCTTTTTTGTCTTTGCATCAAGGAAAATTATTTTACAATCCTCAATGATGAATTCATTAAAAACAATATTTGAGAAACTTACTTTTGTATTCTGGTTTCTATCTTTTTTTTGATGTTTGGGTTTTTGATGTTCCCGGGTAAACGTATAATTCATTACCCCTTGCTTACTTTTTTCTATCAGAATTTCACTGTTTTTTAATACAAAGCGTTTAATTACGATGTCGCCTTTCAACAAGGGTATTAAATCAAGTTGTATTTCAAATTTATCTGCTTTTACCATTTCCGACGTCTTTGACCAGTCAGCATTGGCAAAAGAAAGATCTTGAAGAACAAGAGAGGGGGTTAAGCTAAGTTTCAGGTCTGTCTTCCCTTTTATTACTAGCTTCCGCCCGGTGTATGTATGAACAACGTCAGCAACTTTTTTTACCTGGTCAGAAAAATCATATGAAGACACCAGAATAAAAAGACCAATAATTAATAATACGATGAGTCCTGTGATAACCGCCAAAATTTTTTTTAACTTCATATTTGTCTCCCTAATAGGCTTGCAAACCATATTTTTCATAGGAATTTTACAGTATCTGCATGGATTAAGAAATGGCTTTTGTAAAAAAAAATATAATATCCACATAAATACTGGTAAACTCATCCCAAAAATGGATAATCTAATGGTATTAAATATAATCGAGACGAAACAAACTTCCCGATTATGTGGTCAAAAAAGGGTTAAAAAGGGTTGAATTATATGAGAGCGATTAAAGAATGATCAGTTATTTAGCAATAGGTGTTTCTGCAGTCTTTGTGTCTGGTCTGACTATGTTTTCCAAGTTTGGATTAGGGTATATTCATAACTTTTAAACACACTCCCGCTAATTAGTTCTGCCCATTTTTGCTTAAAATAGTCTATGAAATCAGGATGAATTATAGTGCTTATTAACTGTGGATTATTTAGCCAGCTTTTCGAATCATACCCAAAGACATTTTTTGCTGCTTGACTGACATACTCATATTTTCCATCTGGCAAAGACATGCGATAAGCCGCATCATTTAACCCTTCTAATAATTCTCTATGTTTCTTATCACGCTCCTGAAGTGTCTTCTCCGCTTGTTTGATCTCAGTTATTAAACAAGCCTGTTGAACATTTTGATAGGCTGCGGTAGATAATTGATTGGCAAGGGTGAACAGAAGGTTGGCAATCCGTGTGAATTGTTCACACGACATAGCGGGTACTTCGCGAAACGCCTCGATCACTATCTTTTAATCGCTCCCGATTTCTCGGGCATAGGCCATCATTTTGTCTTCAGACTGCAACTCATCGCGTACCTGGCCGATTAGCCAGTTGGCAATGTGCTTCCCACCGATAGTAATACCCGCGCCAGCATCCCAAAGCCCTCCACTCATACAGGGCTGGATGGTGGGGCCTGCTGGATTGAATCGACCGATCATCGCGTCGGATTTAAAGCAGTTACTCAAGCCATTTTCTGTTTTACGAATGATGTCTTTGCATAGCCGACAAAAATTGCTTGGAGTGGTAATCGGTGTCCCGTCTATGTTAGTGATAATGGATGCAACTCCGGTAGCCTTTGCAAACTCATCTTGAATGCATTGGATATCATTAATGTTGAACAAATCCTCGAAGACAATATTCCCGTCATCTTTCAACGGATGGGTTAGTGATAAAATTCGCTTTTTGAGAGCATCTCTTGATCGTTTGAAGTCGGACTTTTCTTTTTTTAATTCCTTTATCCGTTGTTCTAATTCTTCATAGGTCGATTTTGCCGACATTAAAAAGTCTCCGATTATTAAATTTTATAAATATTCCTACTGATATGTTATCAATTAATCAGTTGGTATCTGTATTAAATAATGAAGACATTATGAACTTGCTCAGACAGAATTATGGGAATTAAAATAACCAACCAATTTTTTTAAATTAAAGTGTATCCTGCGATCATACTATACTATAATACATAAAAAAAATCATACTAATCAAAAATGCATTAAAGAAATTAAAACTTTTGAACGCATTGAGTTTTTTAACTTTATAGGAGAAAATAATAAGGGACCAGACTTAATCAATCTGATCTCAATCGCATTTAAACTGAGCTGAATCTCAGATAGACCCAGTTAATTTGGGCCGAGGTTTACGAATGATTTCCGGACAGCTTTATTATAAATGCAGGCCCTACGTATAGGAGAAACTTTATAAGACGCAGAAATTGGATCAAAAATCTTATTTTTTATCCAAATATATCGACAATATTCTTGGCCGTCGCATTCGCCTGGGCCATGGCAAATGCTCTTGCCTTATTAAGCAGTTTAATTTTGTTTAAATTTGACGATTCTGCTGCATAATCAAGATCCCTGATCTCAGATTCTGCAGAGAGCGTATTTATTCTGGAATTCGTCAAGTTATTAATGGTTGATGCCAATTGATTCTGTGTTGAACCGACCTGTGATCGCTGCTGAGAAATATAATCAAGGGCAACATCAGCCAACTGTATTGCATTCTGGGCACCTTCTTCGGTGGTTACATCAATATTTGCAAAAGCACCCAGGGTTTCATCAGAAATCTGGGCCGGATCAATAGAGCCTAAAGATATTTCAACGGTTTCTCCTGAAGAAGCACCCACTTGGAACTCTTTATTGGTAAATGCACCTGATAATAATTTTTGACCATTAAAAGAGGTGTTGCCGGCAATATCGTTTAATGTCTTTAATGATGCATTAATATCTGCTTGAATTGCCTGTCGGCTCCCTGGAGATTGCGCCGCACTGGCTGCCTGAATTGCCTTAACTCGAATATCCTGAATTAAATCTGTTGCCTGTCCTAAAGCGCCATCTGCAATTTGCGTAATGGAAATGGCATCATTGGCATTTCTAATGGCTTGACCAAACCCACTTGACTGACTGGCAAGTTTATTGGCTATCACCATACTGGCGGCATCATCTGATGCTTTATTAATTCTTTTTCCTGTGGAGAGACGGTTAAGAGAATCTGATAAATCTGTTTGACTTTTCTGCAACTGGTAACTGGAAAAAGCACTGCCTGAATTATTAATCCTAAAACTCATTATAGGCCTCCTTCTGGCTTTTCAAGTTCTTTTATAAGTATAATGAATTATAAAAATAAATCAAATAGAAAATAGAACTGTGGATTCAGGATGATTTGGATCCTATAATTTAATAAATGCTATAATCATTGATTCAATCATAGAACCAATCTTCTTCATATGGGCAATTCGGTCTTCTTCAGACCTCCCGGGATATTTCCTAAAAGCGATTAAAACCCCGGAAAGGCATGAAAAAAGTGTATGCGCCATCAGCCTTGTGTCTGATTTTAAACCCGAGCGGGTAAATACGATTTCAAAGACATCCATGAGCTTTCGGCCAATTTCATTTAACAACCCTACAGATTTCATATCCTTATTCCCGTGAAGGGCAAAATGGGTGATCATTCTCCACTGGGGTTCATTCGTAATATAATAATCCAAAAAATAATCGATGGCTTTTTTTACGACATTCTTATCTTCCTGATGGATTCTATTTTCGAGTTCTACGATAAACACGCAAGCATCCTGGAATGCAATCTTTGCATATAACTCTTCCTGGCTTTTGAAATATGTATATATGGAAGACTTGGCAATACCAGCAGTCTTTGCGATTTCAGCCATACTGACTCTATCATAAGTTTTTTGGCCAAACACTTTTCTTGCTGCCTCAATAATAAGTGTCTGTCTTAATTCGCGTTCTTTTTCTTTTAACTTTATAAGCGTATCTTTTTTCGCCATGCTGATCCTGTATTATAAATACACACAATTGAGTTTTGAATATCATAAAACAAAAGTAGAATCAAGTATCGGTTGACATAACGACCGACGTTCGATATAAAAACCGATAGACAGCTTTACATTTGTTGCTAAATTGTTAGTTATAATAACCATTGCCATTAAGAATCAAAAATTAGATCGCTTGATTGCAATTGCCATATAAGTAGCTATTTGTAGCAAACACGGGAGAAAATATAATGAAAGAAATTAAAGTTTTTCATAAAGCGATTAATCATGTGGCTGACACAGCAGCCAAAATCAAAAAAGAGAACAAAAAAATTATTGGATACCTATGTTCCTATGCACCAGAGGAACTGATTTATGCTGCCGGATTTCACCCCATGCGGCTTTTTTCTTCTAAATCAGATATTATTTTAGCGGAAAGTCATCTCCAGGCCTATTGCTGTTCTCTTGTCAGGGGTGTGCTTGAAGACAGCCTATCAGGGAGGCTTGACTTCCTTGATGGGACGATTTTTCCCCATACCTGTGATTCCATTCAGCGCTTAAGTGATATCTGGAGGATGAACGAAAAATATGAGTTTTTTGCAGATGTAGTCTTGCCTGCAAAATTAAATACAGCAAGTGCAAGAACCTATATGCTGGATGTCATGGTCCGGTTTAAAAACGATCTTGAAACCGCCACAGGAAATAAAATCACTGATTCAGATCTTCACAATGCCATTAACACATTTAATTTGATTCGAAAGAATCTATCCAGAATATATGCACTTAAATCACAAAATCCCAATATTATAAAGGGCGCTGATCTTTATGCCATTGTCAAAGGATCAATGATCATGGGCAAAGATGAACTGGTTACCTTATTGCCCGAAATCGTGGCCAATCTTGAAAAAATTAACCCACCAGAAACCCAAGGCAAAAGAATTGTTGTATCCGGTTCAATCTGCGATTCTCCTGACATTTATACGGTCATTGAAGAAGCAGGGGGCTTTATTGTGGGGGATGACCTTTGTACGGGGCAAAGATGGTTTGAAGGACAAATCATAGAAGATCAAGATCCTTTAAAAGCCATTGCACAAAGATATATTGATCGAATGACCTGCCCTGCCAAACATTCTTCCACAACCCTCCGAGGTGAGAATATTGTATCGCTTGCTCAAAATAATAAAGCAGACGGTGTCATTTTTATGCTTTTAAAATTCTGTGATCCTCATGCCTTTGATTATCCGTATCTAAAGGAAGTTCTTGATAAGGGAAATATAAAAAACATGCGGGTTGAAATGGATGATCAACAGCAAAACCTGGGCCAGCTGTCCACACGGCTTGAAACCTTTATTCACATGATTTAAAAAGGATTTTTTTATGCCAAAACATAAATCGGACAATACATCAGACACAAAACCTGTAAAAATAAAATCTGCAAAAAAAATGCGCGATTTAATGACGACCTATTATCTGGATGCCTTAAGCGCAAAGCAAAACAATAAACTGGTGGCCTGGATTACTTCAGGAGGACCTGTTGAGCCATTAGTGGCAATGGATATCATCCCTGTTTACCCTGAAAACCATGGGGCCATGATCGGATCATCCAAAATGGGGGAAGATCTTTGTATAAAGGCTGAGGATATGGGGTACAGTTCTGATCTTTGTTCTTATGCTCGGACAGACATTTCATGCTCAGTGGTCAAAGGCGGTCCCATTGGTGGCTTGCCTGAACCCGATATGCTGATTTGCTGCAACAATATCTGCGGTACGGTTTTAAAATGGTATGAGGTTCAGGCAAGATTTTATAATGTCCCTCTCTTCATCCTGGACACCCCGATTTGCCATACCCAATATTCTCCTGAAATTGCCAAATATGTCCGGGCGCAAATTGATGAATATATTGCCTTTCTTGAAAATGTTACAAAAAGAAAATTTAATTATAATAAAATGGTTCAGGTGGGTAAACTTGCCTTTGAAGGACAGCTTCTCTGGCAAAAAGTACTGGACACCACTGCTCACAGACCCTCCCCCATGTCAGCCTTTGATGCCTTCTTTTTTCTTGCCCTGATCGTCACACTGAGAGGAACACAAATCGCCGTTGATTTTTATAAAGAGCTGATAGAGGAAATGGAACAGCGGAGTAAGGATGGTATCAGTGCTGTTAAAGATGAAAAATACAGACTGTTATGGGATAACCTGCCGGTATGGTATCAGCTCAAATGGTTATCTGGAAAATTTTCAGAACACAATGCCTGTCTGGTGGCAGACACGTATACATCAGCCTGGTGCGGTGCTATAAAATATATTGATGAAAATAATTTTTTAGATTCAATTGCCGAAGCCTATACCCGGATCTACTTAAACATTGGCGTAGACCAGATGGCTGACCAGGTGCTTGATATGATTAAATTCTACGATGCTGATGGATTTGTCATGCATTCAAACAGATCTTGTAAACCTTACTCTTTTGGGCAGCTGGATATCATGAATATTATAAAAGAAAAAACCAATATTCCAGTTCTCATGATAGAGGCAGATATGGTAGATCCCAGAAACTTTTCTCAATCTCAGATAGAAACCCGGATTGATGCGTTTATGGAAATTATAAAACAAAGGAACCATTGATATGATTTATGCCGGCATTGATATTGGTTCTATCACAGCAAAATCTGCCCTGATAAAAGACAACAAACTTCTGGGTACT
This sequence comes from Desulfobacteraceae bacterium, assembly GCA_024227235.1. Lineage (GTDB taxonomy): Bacteria > Desulfobacterota > Desulfobacteria > Desulfobacterales > Desulfobacteraceae > Desulfobacula. The sequence goes on from JAAEKY010000428.1 coordinate 68,073, forward strand.
CATGTTATGCTTTCCGGGTATAACCCGTTAAATGCCGGCATAAAGGTGTTTGAGACCTTACTAAAAAAGTCAGAGCTGTCTAAAAAAGATATTACAGCCATAGTTTCAACCGGGTATGGCCGTGCCAGCGTTAATTTTGCAGACAATGCCATAACGGAAATTATCTGTCATGGAGCAGGCGCCCATTTTATGAACCCCACCATTCGCGGTATCATTGATGTGGGAGGCCAAGACAGTAAAGCCATTCTTCTGGATACAAACGGCCAGGTGGAAAATTTTGCCATGAATGACAAGTGTGCAGCAGGGACAGGACGATTTCTTGAAGTCATGGCCAAAGCGCTTGAAGTAGACTTGGATCAATTGGGCGAGTTTAGCCTGAAGGCAGATAGTCCTTCAAAAATCAGCAGTATCTGCACTGTGTTTGCTGAATCTGAGGTAATTTCCATGATTAGTGGTCAACAAAAAAGAGAAAATATTATTGCAGGGATTCATGAGTCTGCTGCTGCAAGGGTTGCTATCCTTGCCACTAAAATTAAAATCAAAGACCCTATCATGATGACAGGTGGCGTGGCAAAAAACAAAGGAATGGCAAACGCCTTAGAAGGCCGTCTTGGTTTTAAGTTTGTTAAAGGAAATTTACCCCAGGAAAACGGTGCGATTGGCGCTGCTGTCCTGGCATCAAGGATTTAACTACCCTATAAATGGCAAACATTTTAAAACATTAAAAGATCTTCAAATAAAGAAATTCAGGCTTTTAACAATACTCACCCGTATAAACCTCTAAACGATTAAACTCTTTTTTTAGTTTTTCTAGAACCTCAATGCTTTCTTCTAATTCTCCTGATATCCCAATATTCTCGAGTTCAAAGGCAACCTTAGAGAGTTCTTTTGCAACAAGATTTGCTGCGCCACCTTTAATGGAATGTGATTCTCTTCTAACCACCTCGGCATCCCCATCAGATATGGCCTGACGGATAGTTGGTATCTGAATTCTGACATTATCCAGGAACCCTTCCACTACCTCCAATAAAAATTGCTTATCTCCCTCAAATTCATCTATCGCCTTTTCAAAATCTATTGGGGTGTCCTCTTTTGATTGAGTACTGACTATTGATGATTGGCTGTTGATTAATCGTTCGGATTGCAAAGTTCCCGTGCCTTTTTCACGATTTTTAATTGTGCCAATCCACTTATCTACCATGGCAAGCAGCCCTTTTCTCCGTAAAGGTTTGGTGATATAGTCATCCATTCCAGCCTCAAGGCACTTTTCTCTATACCCTTGTATGGCATGTGCTGTCATAGCAATTATTGGCACATGGTTGAGCGATTGAGTTTCGAGTTCTAATATTTTGGCAGTTGCCTCATAACCGTCCATCAAGGGCATCTGTATATCCATCAGGATAAGATCATAGCTTTTGTTTTTATATGCCTCAACTGCCAGCTGGCCGTTCTCTGCCAAATCAACCTGATAACCGGCCTTTTGCAAATGCCTCATGGCTACTTGCTGATTTGTGGGGTAGTCCTCTGTCAGGAGGATATGCCCCTCTTTGCTGTAATCCTCGGCTATCGTATGTCGGGTAACAAGCTTCGGGGATGTGTGCGGTTGTGTTTCTTTAGAAAGCCCTAAAACCGATAGGATTACTCTGTGCAGATCATCCTGGCGGATTGGTTTGGTTAAATACCCATTAACGCCTATTTCTCTACAACTCTTTCCGTCTCCTTTCATTCCAGTAGATGAAAGGACTATGATCGGAATCTTTTGCAAAGTTTCCACAGTTTTTATTTTCCTGGCCAGATCAAAACAATTTATCTTTGATATCTGAAAGTCTATTAAGATCAGGCTGAAGGGTTCTTTTGATGAATTCGAGCCTTTGAGGATGGACAAGGCCTCTTTCCCGTCCATAGCTTCTACTGTAAAGCAGTCCCATGCCCTCAGATACTCTGTCAGGACAAATCGGTTGGTCTTGTTATGATCTACTACGAGGACCTTTAAATTTCTCAAATCCAACTCTTTTTCTTTCAAGATCGGTTTCTGCTCTTTTTGTTTACAAAAGACTGCGGTAAACCAGAACGTGCTTCCCCTACCTTCTTCACTTTCAATACCAATTTCGCCTCCCATAGCCTCTGTCAATTGTTTTGATATTGTTGTTCCAAGTCCGGTTCCTCCATACTTCCTGGTCGTTGATCCGTCCACCTGGGTGAAGCTGTCAAAGATGGCTGCCTGTTTATCCTTTGGTATTCCGATACCTGTGTCCTTGATTGAAATCCGAATTTTGATCTTATCCCCAAGGTCTTCGAATAACTCTCCTTTGATGTATATCTCGCCTTCCTGGGTAAACTTCAAAGCATTTCCCGCAAGATTGACTATTATTTGTCTAAACCGGCCAGGGTCACCGATTAATTTAACTGGAACATCAGGCGCTAAAAAAGAGATAAACATAAGTCCTTTTTGCTCTGCTCTATAAGCAAAAATATTGACCACATCCTCGATCGAATGTTTGAGATCAAATGGAATCTGTTCAAGTTCTAATTTTCCTGCCTCTATTTTTGAAAAATCAAGGACCTCATTGATTACATCCTGAAGAGAACTGGTTTCCGTATTAATTGTATAAAAAATATTCTTTTGCTTGTCATCAAGGTTATTATCATCCAGCGCCAGTTCTGTCATACCGATAATCCCGTTCAGGGGTGTTCGGATTTCGTGGCTCATATTGGATAGAAACTCCGTCTTTGCATTGTTTGCGGCTTCAGCAACTTTACGTTTTCTTTCCTCATTCTCCTTTTCTTTCTTTTCCGTCATATCCACTAATGAGCCCTCATAGTAGACCATCCCGGTTTCTGCATCTTTGACAACACGGGCAGATATGGATGCCCAGAACACACTGCCGTCTTTGCGTAACAATCGTGCTTCAAATCCCTCTACCCTTCCTGTTTCTTGAAGAATCCGGCTAAACTCCCTACGATCATTCGGGTCATAATAGTGTTGTTTTCTAACATCGGTTATAGAAGACATCATTTCCTCAGGAGAATCGTAGCCGTTGATCGTAGCCATTGCAGAATTTGCTCTTAAAAAATGCCCATCACGAGACATCTGAAACATTCCTTCAACAGCGTTTTCAAAGATCTGACGGAATTTATTCAAATTTTGAATCGCAACCTGTTGACTGTCTAAGACATCTTGTTGGGCTTTTTCTTTTTCCTTAACACCTAATTTTATTGTTTTTACCATTTGATTAAATGTTTCTGCCAATAATCCGATTTCATCATTGCTGGCAATACTGATACGATAATCAAGATCGCCGGAACCGATTTTTTTTGTCCCTTTCATCAGTTCATGAATAGGTCGAACAAACATATTAGACAGTAAAAATACAACAGGAATCATTAACAAAACACACACCATGGCGATCACAATCAGATAGAAAATTGCCTCTTTGGTTTTTTGAATTGTTTTTTCTTTAGACAGGCTTGCTGCAATAGTTCCTATGGCTTTACCGTATGGGTCAAAAATTGAATAGAGCCCCGTATAATAGAGGGCATCCAAAGCAATCTCTCGGTGCAAGGTCTTGTTTTCAGCAAGTTGATTAAAAACAGAATCAGAAAGTTGATTAAATTCATGCAAAGCCCCTGCGATCATTTTATTAGAGGAAAAAAAATTGATGGCTGTCTGTGTGTTTTTAGATAATACCTGCGCATACGAGTTATCAATATATTTATGGACAACAACATATCCCAGAAGTACTATTTTTTTACTTGTCAAATCATAGACTCTGATCGGTCCTGTTAGTTCAAAATATATAAGATCTCCATCAGCAACAACTCTAACGGCGGGTTCTGACTCCATATCGGATACCTGAGGCCAGTTTTGAATCCTCTCTTCTTGCCATATTTCTGCCTTAGGCATCTCATCAGGTGTATATTTTTTATAAAGATGAACAGGTTTGCCTGATATATTAAATTGGTAAATCGAACACCGCGTCCCCTGATTATCCGATGTATGAGAAGTCAACAATTTTAACTTATGATCATAAATGGAAATACTGTGATAACCAACTACTTCAGCCACCTTCTTAGTTTCAGCAAGCAGCTTTTGGCCCACTTCTTTCAGGATATCAGACAAATAAAATTCAGTTTGATTTTGTACAATGAATTTTGCAGATTCAATAATTTCTTTACGCAGGATAAAACTTTTTAATTCATCCAGCAGATTTTGTTTCTGATCCTCGATATCATCAAGGACATGTTGTATCGCAGCATCAATCCGAATCCATGATTCAGAATCATTTTGTCTCCCCACAACAAAAGAAACTGTTATTGTTGAGAAAAGCATCGGTAACAGAATTAAAGTTATGGTAATAATGAGAAATTTGTATTTTATTTTCATATAAATTTCTTATCTATAAAAATAACTGATCAATTGTCCAGTTCTACAATTTTTGAGTTTCTGATCTCCCAGATGCCAAAACTGCCACCAACCATCCCATCCTGATCAAATGTTTTGATACCGGAGGCACCGCTGTATCCTTTGCTTGCTTTAAACAACGTTTTTTGTATAACTTCAGCACTATCTCCATGGTCCTGCATGGCAAGTGCAAGTAATTTAACAGCATCATAACCATATTCGGACCACAAGACTTTATCAATACCGTATTTTGTTTTGAACGCCTTACTAAAATGTTTGGCTTCATCTGTTTCGGGGATTTTTATTAATACCCCTGTTACACCCTCAACATTTCCTTTGCACTGATCGATTAATTTCTGGCTGCGCTGCTCAACACCTGCAATCCATTTACTCGTAATCCCCATACTTTTAGCCTGAGTATAAAGTAATGCTGCGGTGCGTATTTGACTCACATGAATGATCGCATCGGGTTGCTGTTCTTTTATTTTCCCAAGAATATTTTCAAAAGTTAACTGATCTACACCCATACTTTGTTCTACAACAATTTGACCACCCTTTGAAAAATAATTCTTTTTAAACATATCCTTAACACCGATACCATAATGATTATCGATGTATAAAACAGCCACTTTTTTGTACCCCCTATTTACAGTAAGATTTGCAAGGCCCTTTCCTTGAAGTTCATCCAGCGGATACAAACTGAACACATATTCTCCGGCGTTACGAATCTCCGGGCTCGAGGAGACCAGGCTGAGAATAACGGTCTTGTGTTTTTGAGCAAATTTCATGACAGGAACAAAATTCCTGCTCGATAGAGGCCCTATAACATTACCAACTTTATGAACATCAATCATTCGACGAATCGCATTAATACTGTCAGCTGGATTACTTTTATTGTCTTCGTAAATAGCTTTGAAAATAATCCCTTTTTTAGCATTTTTTGCATTCACTTCATCAAGCGCCAATTCTATACCTTTTTTAAGAAATTCTCCATAAGCGGCTATCTCTCCTGTCATAGGGAGTATCACACCGATAGAGTAAATTTCTTTGGCGATGCTGACCCTGACGGCACCAACAATTACAATTAGCAAAGAGATAATAACAATCGTTGATCTTATTGATCTTTTCATGCTTCCTCCATATTGATACTTGATTCTGTTGAAATATTAACATTTCTACTATTATATAAGTTGTTATAATATGCTTACAAATTGAATTAATATAATATGCTTACATAACGGATCAGTCTGATATACTTACAAAATTTAATGAAAGAAGTCAAACCAAGAAAGCTCATCAAAGCATGAGAAATTATCATTATCAATAGAAATTATGGGGCCCCTGATCTATTCCAACCGGCATGATAAAAAATATGTCATGTAAAAAAAAATAAATCCTTAATCTATTTTATTATCGCATCATTACGAGTGGGATGATTTTAGTATTGCTTGAAATCTATAATATTTTAATTTGCAATAATTTGATATTTTCATATTATTTAATTAATGAAAAAATTTTTGTTTATACTATTCTTTATAAGCCTTTTTCTCTGTCAGTTTGCCAGGGTGCATTTTAACAGACAGGATTTAACCAAACTTAAAATAGAATTATCCGCACACATACCTTTGCTTGATATTTATACGAAATAATAAGTGAGTACCATCAACTGGCAGCTGCCATAGCTAATCTTATTGATCCAGTTTTTGTTTAAGGTTTCTCCAGTCAGGAATGAACTGATCCATGAAGGACTTGAATCTGTTGTTGTGCTTCCTTTCTAAAAGATGAACCATTTCATGGACAATGACATATTCCAAATAGGGTTCTGCAAATTTAATAAGAGTAAAATTGAGCCAGATTCTTTTTGCATTGATATTACAACTGCCCCAGCGGGTCTTCATCTTTCTTACACCAAATTCATTAACTTTTACGCCCATAATGGGTTGCCATTTTGCAATGTATTCCGTAATAGATTTTTTTAATTCACGGCGATACCAAGTCGAAATCACTTTTTCTCGAGTATTGATATCACTATGAGGTCTTATATAAAGATGGATACGATTATCACTGGAAATACAAACTTTTGAGCGGGTATTCTTATAGTAAAGCTGTAAAAAATATTCTTTACCCTTAAACAGGAGTTTATCATCGGTAGTATATGTTTGAATACGGTCTGGTTTTTTTAGCATACCCTTTTTAATCTGCTTTAAAATCCAGTCCTTTTTGGACGCAATCATCTTATCCAACGTTTTTACATCTACCTGAATAGGTGCAGAGACCACTACTTTTTGTTTTGATGGATAGACTCGAAAATAAATATGCTTGATCTTTTTTCTTACAATTTCAAGCGAATATCCACCCCAATACATAGGATTTGATTTTAAATTTCGAATCTTTTCTTCCTGATTCAAAATTTATTTTGATTTTTTCATTCTTTGAATAAGCGCATCAACAGATTCACCATTGGGTGCCATGGCCATAGGATTTTGCTCAACCAGCTCTTCCCATGCCTTTATACCACCGGCTGCATCATTCATGTCATGTAACAATACAATTCCTTTATTAAACCGTGCTGTTTCAAAAGAAGGCTTGATAGCAATGGCCTTATTAAATGCTTCAATGGCTTTTTGGGGTTGCTTATTTCTTCGGTACATAACGCCCAGATCAGTAATTACATTGATATTGTTTGGCTCAATTGCCAAAGATTTATTGTAGGCGCCTATCGCATTGGCATGCTGATTTGAATCAAAAAATTGATTGCCCAACTGGGTCCAGGCTTCTGCGTCTTTAGGGTGCGTTTCTAAATATTGTTCCAATTGCAAAATTTTAGCAGCAAACTGTCCTGAATGATCATGCTCGTCTTCTGTTTGATTTGAACTTTGGGATACATTGCCGGGTTGCGAAACCTTTGGTTGAGAAGCAAGCTTAAATGAAGTGTAAACAGCTCCACCGATAAACCCGAAAACCAGGGACAAGACAACAGCGCCAATAAGGGTTAGTTTTGTAACTTTTTCTTTTTGATCTTCTTCATTAGATTTTGCCATTAGGATACCTTTCTTGATGATTGTTTTATCTAAGATAATCACAATAGTCTGTGCTGCAACATTTTAAATCATCAAATTTAGGTTTTTGACAAAATTCTTACATCCCTCTGCGGGAATGGAATATCAATATTATTTTCATTTAAAGCATTAAATACTGCAAGATTAACGGCATACGAGGTGTTAAAGTATTTTACAGTGGGAACCCAATATCTGAATCCAATGTCTATAGAAGAATCCCCAAAAGATTTAATACCAACGATGGGATCGTTTTCAGTGTTCACATCAATATTTTTTGATAATATATCTTGAATAATAGAAATTGCATTATCAGGGTTACTATCATAGCTGATACCAATGACTCCCTGGACAATCTTATTCTCTTGGGAATTATGAAGAATTTCTCCGATTATTTTTTTATTGGGAATAGTGATCACTTCACCTTCCTCATCGGTTAGAATTGTACAGGCAAGTTTAATCTCTTCCACGACGCCGCTGACGCCAGCCACACTAATGGTATTGCCGACCGTAAAGGGTCGTGTCATAATAATAAGCAACCCTGCAGAATAATTAGACAACGGCCCCTGCAAAGCAAAACTGGCGCCAAAAGCTGCAGCACCCAATGCTGCGATAAACGGCGCAATGGTAATACCGAATTTTCCAAGTGCAATAATGACTGCAAATACGATGATAAGGATCTTAACAATATTAGATAAAAATTTAGACAGTGTAATATCAATGCTTTTTTTCTGCATCATCCTTAAAATTAGCCTTGCCACCCAATTTCCTACAGCAGCACCTAAAATAAGGATAACAATGGCGCCAACAACCTGGAAGCCATAACTGACACAAAACTCAATCAGTGTTTCAACTAATTTTTGAACAGCTGTAATTTCATCTTTCACGTATCATCTCCCCTTTTTAGTCTGTCATTTTTGAATAATTTGTATTTATTATCATATAATACCAGGAAGGTAAAAAACAAAAAGCCCTTAACCAGTGATGGCTAAGGGCTTTTTTTCAAGTCAGTTAACTGACTATATTAGCTGAATAAAATGTTCAACTACTCGACTGTAACATTTGTTGCTGCAGGAC
>JAAEKY010000429.1 GCA_024227235.1 Desulfobacteraceae bacterium
GGCCCTCCCGAGCTCACCCGGGCCCTGGCTATCTACGGCAGCCTGCTTACGATATTGTTTTTCAGCTATTTCAATCTCTATCAATCTTTCCGTCAGCAAACCATTTTTGCTCAGCTGCGGCTGCTCTTTTTCACCTGGGGCTGCGTGGTGATATCGGTCAACATCATCATTTTGCTTCTGGCCAACCAGGCCCAGCTTGAAATCCTCTGGCCGACTGCACTCTTTGACACTCCGGTTTACCAGATGTGGGCCATACTTGGCTTTTTAGCCCTGGCTGCAGCCCGGCTCGGGGCCAGTACTTTTCTCTATTTTATTCGAAAAAAAGGCTACAACAGCCAAACGGCGGCGATTGTCGGCACCGGTCAAATCGCTTTGAAGTTAGGGTCCTTTCTCACCAAAAACGAGTGGATGGGGCTGCGATTGACAGGCTATTTCGGGAACTGGGGGGAAAACACCGGGCCGGCAGCAAACTTGCCGGCCAAGGTCATGGGGGCCTTTGAGGACTGCGCGGATTTTGCAACCCGGAACAACCTGGACATGGTGTTCATCGCCCTGCCCATGAGCGCTGCCAAAGAGATAAACAAGCTTGCCCACACTCTGGGAACCTCCGGTGTAAGTGTCTTCATCGTCCCGGACCTGTTCACCATTGGTATCCACCGGGCCAGAATCCATTACATGGGAGACCTGCCCCTGATGGACATCAACCTGTTCCCGCCCTGGAAGCGATCATTCGACCTGGTTTTTTCCATGTTGATCCTCCTGATTACCCTGCCCCTCTGGCTGCTAATCATCCTCTTAATCAAAATTGAGGACTGGGGACCGATTTTTTATAAACACACCCGGGTGGCGGAATCCGGCAAGCGTTTCAATTGTCTGAAATTCCGGTCCATGCATCTGGATGCGGACCAAAGGCTGGCAGGATTACTGGAAAGAAACTCCAACCTGAAAAAAGAGTGGGCGGCCTCTTACAAGCTCAAAAACGACCCCCGCGTGACGAAAATCGGCCAATTTCTCAGGAGGAGCAGCCTGGACGAACTGCCTCAGTTTCTTAATGTTATCGGGGGGGATATGAGCGTTGTCGGTGCCCGGCCCATTGTCCCGGAAGAACTGGACCACTACTATCAAGACATCGCCCTGACCTATTGCTCCATGAAACCGGGTATTACCGGCCCATGGCAGGTCGGCCAGAGAAACGATATCGTTGATTATAAGGATCGGGTCGAACAGGACCGCCGCTATGTGTTAAGCTGTAACCTCTGGCAGGATATCAGAATCATTTTCAAGACTGTCTGGCGGGTTGTCCACCCCAGGGGGGCGTATTGATACTATATTGAACCGCGAAGACGCTAAGGCCGCAAGGAGAATCCTGTGCATTTTTCCGCAATAAAAAAGGGCCTTCCGTACCAGCGGTAAGCCCTTTTTACATTCTTGTATATATCAGCTAAATTTTAGTGGGTGGCAGGCGTAGCCGTTTCACCCTGGCTGGAAGCAGCGCTTATACCGCTAACGCCCATTAATGCGGTACCAGCAGCGCCACCGACAACAACTCCGGCTGGGAGCCCCGTTGCGGCAACAGCTCCGGGCGCTGCTATAACCGTTTCGGCAGCAGCACCTGCGGCACCTGCACCTCCGGTACCGGCTCCAGCCGTTCCAACAGCGCCAGCGCCGCCGGCCGCGGCCAGTGTTGTCGATCCGCTGCTTGCAGCACCACTTGCAGCAGTTCCGGCCGAAGTCAAATCAGCTGCCATTGTGGCTGTTGCGCACACAAACATGATCGCGGAGACGATAGCCAAAATCCTGAATGCCTTGTGCAAATTCATCCAATACCTCCCAAATTATTTAGCGGGTTCTTGACTTGATCCCTAAAAATATATCAGTCGTTTAATACATGCAAGCTTTTTGTTTAAAAATATATCCTGATATGACGCGAGGCCGCAAAGGAAACCGATAGTGTTCCCGCCAAGGCAGGGGAAGATTGAGTTTAATTCAAAGATTTTTTGTTTTGACTTTCGCCCTTGCCCTCGGCTTTCCTGCCGCAGGCCAAAAACCGTGTAATCCGCGGAATCCGTGTCCAAAAAAGGTATTAGCTGCCTGTCTCCCAACTTCTGACACCTGACCTCTGACTCTTGGGACTTCAATCCTTGATCCTCCCCAGCTTCTCTCCAAACAACGCCGGCATCAAATCCGCTGCAGTGTTGTACAAGGTGCTCGGATGCGCAACCGTCGCTGCGACATCCCGCGTCCAGGGAGCCACCCGGTAACTGTAGCGCGTCCGCGTTTCCCGCAGCGAGAACATCTGGGCCGGCAGCCGCATGAAGATCCCTTTGTCATGGTACCCGCGGTTCCACTCGGTTGAAAAGTGGTCCGTATCGGTAAAGCTGTACCAGGCTCCTACCACAAGCCCCGTATCGTATTCGCGACTGGCCTCGAACCGCCACCCGGTGTCCTCGCCCAGAAACCGCCCGTATTGGGCCCGCAGGGTCATCTTAAGCGGCTTGAAGCGATAATAGACGTTCCCTATGGCCGTGTAGTAGCCCTTGTCTGTGTAAAGCTCCAAGGTGTTCCCGGGTACCCGTTTCCGGACCCAGTCCGATTCCATGCCAAATGCAAAGCTGCCACCCCACGGGAATGTCATGATCTCGCCCCCCACCCCGGCATACTCCTTTTCGAAATAGCCGGTGCTTAAGCGTCCCAGGGTTTTGCTGCCCAGGCGAAGGGTCTGGTCAAAAAGCAGGCGATCAGGGGATGGATCCTCCTGGAGGTAGAGCCAGCCATCACTGCGCACGGCATCTGGCGGCGGCGTTTTGACAGAATGGACATTCGAATAGAACGGGATCATGTAAGATGCGGCAAATGTACCGCCCTTCCAGGGAGATACACTGGCGTAAGGTTTGATCCCGACACGAAATCTGAAAGCCCCGGAAAGGTCGTTCAGGAAAGGTTCAAACTCCGGTTTAACGCCCCAGCGATAGTCGAGCCGGTTGTCTTTTTCGGATTCCGCCAATACCGGTCCTTTTTTAATTGTTTTTTCCGATACGGTCTCCACCGTCACCAACTGCTCAAAGATGTCCTGCCGCATGTTGCCCATAAGGAATCTGTCAAAATCATCAGGGGCAACCGATATCCGCAGAAACGGAATCTTGTGACGGGTTAGGACTGCTGAAATGCTATCAATCTCAGGGGGTGACTGTTTCAAAAGAATCCGCAAGACACGGCCAGCCGCCTTCTGGTTGGAAATGTAGCGTTCATTCTGAAATTCAGCCGTCAGGGTGCGACCATCTGTATAGACATTAATGTTATCGAACCCGGCTTTTTTGATCTCATCCTTGATCATATTGATGCGGTCAGCAGCACCTCCCCTTGCAAAAGACTCGGGCTCAAGGGTCCTCCAGGCCGGCGGGTTGGGACGCTTGGGCAGGATTGATTTCCCGAGTTTTAAATTAAAGTGCAGCAGAACCCCGATGGTATCCCCCCGCTGCCACGAAACACCAAGATCAACCCCCCTGAAAATTTCAGCTCTAGCGCCGATGTTAATAGGGGATGGAGCTTTTTCGGGTATGGGTATCCCGTAAACAAAATCGTCTTTTTCATACTGAATTGGGCTGTACTCGGCCATCAGGTTAATTCGATTGCTGACTTTCCATTCGATACCTCCGAAAGGACCGAAGTCATCAATTCCGAATGTATCTGCTCCTCCGCTCATACGCTTGGTTCCAAAACCAAATGTGAAATCAAACGGGAGTAATCTTCGACTTAGCACGATGTATTCAGAAGCAAGCAACTGGGTACCGTGAAAGTCATTTGCACCAACAGAAAGGGCCGGAAGGTATTTAGATTCCTTAAGTACTTGGAATTTAATATCGAAGGCTTTATCTTTATAATTTCCATAACCGGGGCTATCATTAACAGTCACATTAAGAATCTCTGTAATTCTGCCGCCGAACTCCAATCGCGGCAAGACTCCCATGGCACCCGAGTACCATCTATAGGGTTCGGCCTGGGCAAAACCAAATCGCATGACCCCCTCTTCAAGGACTCGGGCGTTGGGCATTTCAAGCAGCCCAGTCCCTCCCCAGTTTGACGAATTATTAAACGGGCGGTCACTGGAATATCCGGAATTAGAAAAGGCACCGCATAGCAAAGTCGCCATACAGAGATAAAAACCGACTCGTTTTAATTTTTCAATACAAATATTTTTAGTTACATTTGAGGTCAGAAAATTAGGCAAATGGTTGTCTCTTTTTGTCAGGATTGCATTCAGATTTCATAGCTTCAAACCAACTATCATCAAGATTCAATGGTGATTCGCAATCACGATTTATATCGCAAAATTTTGCGTTTAACTAATATTACGCGTTGCTTTTTACCTGGTTTTCTATCCATCTGTAAGTTTTTGCCATTCCGTCCATCAGCGGTTTTTGGGGTCTCCATCCAAGTTTTTCATGTATCAAACGATTGTCAGAATTCCGGCCCCTAACACCCAACGGCCCTGAGATATACTTTTTCTGTAGAGTTTTCCCGGCGGCCTCCATGGCCATATCTGCAAGTTGATTAATGGTGACCATTTCGTCGGAGCCGATGTTGACCGGCCCGGTCCAGGCAGAGCGTGTCAGTTTTAATGTGCCCTCAAGGCATTCATCAATATAAAGGAATGACCTCGTCTGTTTGCCATCACCCCATATCTCGATTTCAGCTCCATCCTCAGCCATCGCAACTTTTCTACACATTGCGGCCGGAGCCTTTTCTTTTCCTCCACTCCACGTACCTTCCGGTCCAAATATATTATGATATCGGGCAATACGAACTTCCATTCCAAAATTTCGACAATACGCAAGATACAATCGCTCACTGAATAGTTTTTCCCATCCGTAGTCACTGTCAGGATTGGCTGGGTAAGCGCTCGATTCCTCGCAGTTGGGGTTGTCCGGGTCCATCTGATTGTACTCGGGGTAAATACATGCAGAAGAGGAATAAAACACGCGTTTTATGTTCCTATTCCGACATGTATCTAGAATGTTCAGATTGATCAAGCCGGAATTGTGCATAATTTCCGCATCATTTTCACCTGTAAAAACGTATCCTGCCCCCCCCATATCGGCTGCGAACTGGTATACTTCGTCAAATCTTCGGTCAACTGCCTGCCTGCAAACATAAGGATCCCGCAAATCGCCTTTGATAAAGTCATCTGCATCGGTTTCCCCAAATTCAGGGAATTTCAGGTCGACACCTCTAACCCAAAAACCTTCCTTTTTAATCCGTTTCACCATATGGCTGCCAATAAAACCACCCGCACCGCATACCAATGCTTTTCTCATCAATCCTGTCCTTTCCATCAGAAAAATTTATGCTACAAGCATGTTCTCGAATTTATCAGTAATTCTCTCAATATCAAAAGTCTTTTCAGCATATATTCTTCCGTTCATTGCGAATTCATTTCTTAATTCACCATCTTGGTATAGCTTGTTTGCTGTTTCTGTAAAACATTTAAAATTTGAAGGAGAAACAGCAAAACCAGCCCGGCTGTCAGTGACAATTACAGATGCCAAATTTTCAGGAGGAACGGCAAGGAGTAACGGTCGTTGGGCACAAAGGCAGGTCAATACCTTTGAAGGCACCGCGAAGACACCAGCATCCGGTTCTAAAATAGCAAGCAATACATCACCGGTTGCCAACACATCTGGTAGGTCTCTAAAAGGCTGAAAAGGAAACAAAATCAAATTCGACAGTCCTAATTTTTCTTTTTTACTCTTTAGAAATTCAGCGCCAATCCCTTCTGTAATCACTACAATTGCTACATCTTTTTGCGTTTTAAACGCCAAAGCGAGAGTGACTATCAATTCTGGGTTATGCTTCATTCCTAAGGTTCCAGAATATAGAAAGCAGAATTTCTTATCCAGTCCGTGTTGAAAACTCCATTGGTTCGTTTTTTGCTTAACAGGCAATTCTTCCAATGGGGCCCAATTTTCGATAACATGAATTTTTTTGTCCGGTATTCCGGCAGATCGCATGATAGGTTGAAAGTCATCTGTAATTATAACGATTTCATCGCTTCTTCTTAAAAGCATTTGTTCGAGCCTACAATAGTACAGCCCGATGAAATTCCCCAATATAGGCAATTTCTTCCTAACATTATTCCGGATACCAACTCCCAGTAAGTCTTGAGCCCAGAAAACGAATTTAATACCATTTTGACGGCATTCATTTATCATCATAGTCTGCGCACCGAGGGGTGTATTGGCAGAAATACAAACATCCGGTTGAAACGCAGCGAGTCTTGTCACATTCGCACGTCCCAACTCTTTTTCCTGTAAGAACCTCGACATTAGTGAATATTTGGAAAACTCCTTTCGGGTTAAAACTCCTTCTACTTTAAAAGTATCTGGATCGTTATCATTTCTTATCAATGCCCCCCTTGGAGTTGAAAGCAAAGCGCAATAGGTATGCAACACGTCATGCCCTCGCTTTGCAAGACACCGACTCAATTGGACCTGGAACGGGTGGCCGGCATGGTCGTTAATAAGTATTCTCATATATTTCTTAATTGAGCGGGTTTTCCTTCTCTGCTTCAATAATCAAACAATCTCCGTGGCCAGCGATGTTTCCAAGCCACAAAATTGAGAATAGAAAAAACCGTACAAAAAGCATTAAAGAGCCCAGTAGAATTGATGATTGCTGCGCAGCATTTGTTTTTGAATATTTTGAAAATATTAAAGAAATTGTTGATTGCGCCACCCACAAAGCTGGTGAGTAATTCTTTATTCTTTTTACCTTGAATCCACACCTTTTTAGGACCATAGCTATTGTATGGGCTGAAAAAAAAAATATGTGATAGGGTACGTGCCAGCAAGTCCAATAATTTCTAAATAAATTTTTCTGCCAGCTTTTAATGTTTGGGACGCTGATCAATAGCAACCCCTTGGGCTTAAGAATTTTTGATATATTTAAAATCATATTTTCTGGATTTTTGGAATGTTCCAGGACATGCGAAAGAACTGCAATATCATAATGTTTTGGGGAACTGAAGGTC
Source organism: Desulfobacteraceae bacterium (assembly GCA_024227235.1). GTDB lineage: Bacteria > Desulfobacterota > Desulfobacteria > Desulfobacterales > Desulfobacteraceae > Desulfobacula. The sequence continues at coordinate 7,028 of JAAEKY010000429.1, forward strand.
TCTAAATTTCCAGTATATACTTCAAATCCTTTTCTTTTTGCTATCTCAGCTGCATTTTTATTGATCTCAAAGCCCTCAACATCAAATCCATTTTTACTATATATTTCGATTCCTTTTCCCTCATTACACCCGATATCAATTAGTCTTCCAGTACCTTTGTAAGAATGGAAACATATATCTCCATCAATCTTCATCCAGAGTTGATAGAGTTTAGAATTGATAAAATATTTCCGAACTCGTGTATATCGTTTGCTTGTTTTCCCTCCAAAGTTATAATATTTCTCGTAAATTTGCTTCAGATCTCTATCACTTAAAATGGGATGAATTCTAACCATTTGACAGCTTTGGCATCGGTAGAAAGAATACTCGCCAGGTACCCCATACTTCGTGTCATAGATTCTATCCGCAACTAATCGCATTGAGTCGCTGCAGTCTGGGCATATTATATCACCCGGTACTATTTGATCTTTCACCTCAGTCATTAATCATTCCAATCAATGCCTTTCACCTTTAATTCAGAAGGTTTCTTTCTAATGCTATACATTATTTTGTGAAGCAATCCAGAGATCTTCGAACTATATACCAGTTCAGCCAATAAGGGTGAATGCCATGTTAATTTTGTAACATAGTTCCATATGTTTCTTTGCAAATAAAACCGATTGTCAATGAAGCTATTGAAGTTACGAGATATACGGCAATCTGATAGCTTAGGAATCAGTCCAAGCCTTTTCGCATACATTAAATGGTCAACTTTTCGTAATGGTATATTCATTAGCTTGCAGATAAGCATGTCATTGAGCCATAGATTATCACATGCGGAAACCCACCCAAGTTTTATAGCATCCCCCTCTATCATAGGCCCGTTTTTCGTTAATCCATAAGATCCATCAACTATTGCTATAGGGTTCGGTAAAATGAGGTTAATTTCAGTGATAATTTCATTAAAAGCAATATGATATCGGAGGCGCATCTTGTCCTGAATTATTCCCCACTGATTCTTCAGGGAATTAGTTATTGTGGTCATTGCATGAACTTTAGGAACAGGCAAGGTGATAAATGTGTCGAATTCGTCTATAATGGGGGCAGGAATAGATAATTCATATTTACCTCTATGCGTAAGTACTTTTATACGGTGTTTTGGCCAGTCAGTGACATTGGCAACCTCAACTCCATATTTTTTTAGTACTTTTTCAAACTGGTAACTTTTAAATGTATCATTTATCGAGAAGGAATTGTATCCTCCCTCTCCTTCTCCGATACAAATACGCTTACATCCACAATCAACGAGACATTCTATCAGGGCGACAATAATTTCACGAGTTGTTGTTACTCCGGGTTTAAAAAAAGGGAACGTAAAGTTTGGCTTAATAAAAACATAATTTCCAATGCGCTTAAACAAATCAGCATCGCTAATCACATGTTTTAGAGCAAATTCTAAATCATTAGAAATTCTATGTATCGAAAAATGATGCAATACCCAATTCCTGTAAAGAATTAAAAAAAGTTAATATTTTTAGAATTAATGATCAAAAGAAGATATAAGACAAGTTTACACTATAACTACTTGATGATTATTATAAATAATATACCATTTTGGTGCTAAAAAATAGAAATTATGTTCAATAGTGCCTTATTTGATTTGTTGCGATTTTCCTATAAAGTGTTTCATATTTGGGTTTTAAAGTCTCGACAGAGAATAAATCTGCAGTACCGGTTGCGTTTTTTCCTTTTTCTTCAAGTTCATTGGGGGCTTTGAGAATATGAGACAAAACTTCAATTATCGAATCTGTAGAATATTTACATACCCAACCGCCTCCCCCTTTTACAATTTCCTTCCAAATGTAAACATTCTCAGAGATAATCACAGGTAACCCATACGACAACGCTTCTATAATAGCTATTCCGAAGTTCTCATTCAAAGACGGGAGTATAAAACAATCGCTGCCTTGAAATGCATCGATTTTTTCTTGTCCAGAAAGAAATCCAGGTGTGATAATAACTTTACTCAACTTGTATTCTTCAATCCAGGACTTTACCTTTTTATAATAGCTATCTTCTCTTGACCCAGCTAATACCATCTTAATATTATTGAATCGTTTTGAGAGCCTGCTTATTGCTGGTATCAGCAAATCAAGGCCTTTCTTATAATCAATCCTTGATAGAAAAAGAATCACAAAGTCTTTCTCTTCTATTCTATTTTTCATCCTAAATCTTTTAGTGGAACCCTTACTATTTTTTGAAACTACAGGTAATGGCAGTATCGTTACTGATGCTTTAGCATCATACTTTTCAAGCTCATTGGCTTCGTACTCAGAAGTGCAGCAAACAGTCCTGCAATTTGCAAGCATTGGTCTGATAACTATTGGGCCCGCAATTCTCTTAAACAGTTTCCTTTTATTTAAATCAAAAGGATCAAGCGATCCATGCGGCCACACAATAAAAGGAACTTTCAACTTATTGAGAATACCTGCGGCCTCGATTTGGTATATATTCCAAATTGTATGAAATATGACAACGTCATATTTCGCTGCATTATGTTTTAGCCACTTTTTGAAATCTCTTGATCTTGAAAACCGTTTTGGGAAAGAAGCAGAAAACAACTTAAACAGTGTATTTTGGGGAAATGAGTTTTTGCCGTTTTTGTTTTTGAAGGAAATTACTGTACTTTTTATACCTCCTATATTTCTTTCCATCTCTAAAATATTCATTAATGCATATACAGCCCCTCCCTTTTCCTTCTCAATAAACGGTATTAGATGCAAAGTTTTAATAGTCAATTATTAAACCCAGTTTAAAAAGCTCTTTAGATCCTTGAAAATATAAGACGATCTGGTTTTGTATAAAGGCAATCTGGTTAAGAGTCTTCGCCATATTTTGTATGGTTTTCTATTGAACTTGCTAACTTTCATTTTCATATATGTTTCTAAATTTTCAAATTCTGTAATTGCCATCCCTTTTAGTTGTCTGTTCCCGTTTTTGAAATAGTAATTGTGAGGTTCAATTTTATAAAACTCTTCAATATGCATTCTTTTAATTGCAGTATCGTCCTCTATCCCGACCTCATGAAGTTTAGTGCCCGGAAATATTTCATATACACTGAAACTTATAAAATCAGGATTGATTTGGTACGCAAACTTTAAAGTTTTCATTATGTCTATCTTCGTTTCTCCAGGTATTCCCATCATAAAATAGCATGTTAAATGGATGCCACTTCTTTTGATAATAGCAATCTTTTCCTTAATAAGTTTATTGTTAAGTTTTTTATTTATCACTCTATGAATTTTATCACTACCAGATTCAACTCCAACCTTTATAGCAATACACCCAGCAGATTTTATTTCTTTCAATATATCCGTATCAATACTTAGGAGGTTTGCATTACATTCCCAACAGATATCAAGTTTTTTTCTTCTAATTGCTTTGCAAAACTCAAAAACCCTCTTTTTATTAATCAAAAAACTATCATCTTTTATTGTAAAATATATGGTCCCGAATTGCTTATTTACCCTCTCAATCTCTTGAATTATATAGTCTATGTTTCTGTTTCGAACTTTATTTTTCCATATGCTTGTTGCACAATAAGCACATGAGAATGGACATCCCCTTGATGTCATTAAAAGCCCCATATCTTCGTCGCTATATTTATTATTGTTCCATAGCAGCGTTCTGTCCGGGGTCCCGAATTTGTCTATTTTTTTTTCAAAGGGCCTATATTCATTTTTCTTTACAACACCATCCTCACGATAGAATATTCCAGATATTGTATTCAGGGGTTTATCGCTGACTATTTCTAAAAATGTCTCTTCGCCCTCACCAATGACTGCAATGTCAAATGCATCACAATAAATGATATCATCTGGAATTAATGTAACATGAGGCCCACCCCCAACTACTAATGCGTTAGGCTTAATCATTTTACAAAATTTGGCAGTGTGAATTGATGAGGCCAGAAAAGTTGTCCAAACCGTTATTCCTATATAATCTGGTCTAAATTCATTAATGATCCGCTCTAATAAATTCCAAAACTGGTCAGAATAATCCTTAAGATTGATCAGATATTTCCCGTACAATGACTCCTGATCAGAGAAATCCAGTTTATCATTTTTGCCAACCTTGTCACCTTCGACAATTTTGACTAAATGGCCATTATTTTTCAGATAGGCTCCCATTGTTGCAAACTGGTATGGAAAATACCTAGAATATATACCAAGAAATTTAAAGAAAGGTGGCTGGATAAATAATACTTTTTTCATCAAAAAGCCATATATACATTCGTAAAGATTACCAAAACAATATCCCTATTATAGATTCTTTTTACTGAATTAGCTTAGTTGCCTCTATTTGAAACGGATACTCAACGGCTAAATAAGTTTTCGTTATTTTTTGTTACTTAATAATAAACAGAAATCTTAAGGTGAGTATCTTAAATACTACTTGTAGCCATACCCAAGAATTCTATCTCGATTAATAGTATTTTTCTTAAGGCATATATAATATTTAAATTTTATTGAATTATAGTAGTAAAGTAATACAAACAAAGGAAGCCCAAGATCCACGTAATGACCTGATCTTAGAAGCTTAACCGCAAATAGCGATAGTGCCGCATGACTAATTATTCCATATTTAACCATTCCGGGCCTACTACTATTTCCAACATAGTTGGTACCAATAAATACGATAATCAAAATTAGACCGCAAGTACCCATCTCTGATATTATACGAAAAAGGAGTGAGACATCTCCTCCCATATTAATTTCATTGTATGCATAATTATTTTTCGAATAGATTATCGAATATCTATCAAAGATAACAGGATGAGAACCTATGCCAGTACCCAATATAGAGTGATCCAGAAAATTATTGATAGCAACATATCCATTGTTATAGAAAGCAAAAGTAGAGAGGTTTATTCCTTTCGTTTCTCCAAAATGCAAACTTCTATAAGTTTCTACTACTCGATTTTTAATACCAGGTATTTTATTTCCAATATAAAAAATTGATATTGAAACTATTATCGTGATTATAAGTACTTTTACTCTATTCCTTTTATTCGCCAACAGTAATATCAGCGATACAAACATTCCAAAATAAGCAACTAAGGATAAAGTAAAAAACATACTGATTACCAAGAAATATGATTTATTTTTCGAAATAAATTGATGACTACCTTTTGCAATGTTATTTAACCCGACAAAAAAGGCCGGCATCATAGCAATTGCATAGTGTGCGGGCTCAGGTAGAATAGAATGCATTTTTATGAGTCCACTATCGAAGTACGCTTCACCCCAATATGGTATAAAGTAACTAAAATCATATCCCCCCTTAAACCCTATTAAAAAGCTAACAATCTGAATTATCCCTATACATGAAATATAGAATGCAATATTCAAATATATTCTAATAATTTTTTCACAGTCAAAATTATTCAATTTTAATATGTAGTAGTAAAATGAATATACAATGAAAATGACACAAATCTGTTTAATTACCATTCCATAGGTGTTATTGCCTTGGTATATATTTATCAATGCAGAAGGGATTATTATAATTCCTAAAACTAACAATAATGGTTTATATAATTTGACCCCATATTTATATACAAATACAAGCATCATTAGTGCGATAAAACCGTAATAGTAATATATATCAAATGGAAGCCCACTTTGCTCTTTTACAATTTTAAAACCACCGCTGAAAGTAATGAGTACTGAAATATATGTGACTATTCTAATAAACATAATTTCGAAATATTTCTTGTTTATATTAAATTTCCTTCTGTATATAAAAAGACCCGGGCTCTTTATCTGGAGTTAAAAATGGGCATGTCTTTTTTAGAGCACTATAATGATTGTTGTGTAAATAGTTTATTGAAGCAATAATCTTCCATGATACATTATTTGTTAGAAACGCTTCCAACAAGTATTGTTCATTCCAAAATTGTACACTATTTTTTACCCATTCATTGAGGCAATTTCTTGGAGAAAAAACATCGTGTACATGAACAATTACGCCCCTATTAAGTCTGGGAAACAACTGCAAGTATTCAAAGACAACATCTCCCTCGGGCTTGATAATATGTGATGAATCTATAAATAGAATATCCCCCTCTTCTAACTCTGAGAAAAATGATATATCCATGTTTTCAACTTTTTCCCTGATAACAGACACGCCTGTTTGTTCAAGCCAAGGCGCTTCATATGGTTCTATACAGACATGCCTACACTCATATTCTGCGCTTTCCTCTTCATTTTTTCTTATAGCATTTATTGCTATCAAGGTTGAATTCCCACTCCCTATCTCAAATATTCTTTTGGGTCTCTTTAGCCTTATAAGTTGATACCAATATTCAGCATCTCCTGGACCAAATCCTTCATTATTAATAAAAAACTCCAATTTATGAGTCTTTTTTGTGGGAATATTTTTCAATTCACTTGAATATTTCAGTTTTTCTAATATTTTTAATTGCTCTTCAATGTTCCAGTTAATACCAGGCAGATCTCTTTCTTTAAAAAAGCTGTAAGATGTATCCCTAAAATCGAATTGAGGTTCATGGTAATGGTTTCTGATAGGGAAAACTCCAACTTTAAGGAGTGTTTTTTTGCAAAGAGGCAACCTTTGTATGCCGGCTCTTCTAACAATTTTTAAAATCCATGCGGCGATATATACAAAGGGAGCAAAAAATGGATCAAAAACCGGAATAACTCGTCTTATCAAACTCTTCATTTTTTAAAGTTTTTTCCTATTCTTGGGATTCTTTATATTTTGGGGAAACGAACTTGCCAAAATTTTTATATACTAATTCTTGTGTTCTTCTTTTTACTTATTGCTTGTTAAAATTTTTTCAATACCGCTTTTTATCGTTGTTTCTGGTTTCCAGCCTGGTAGAGATTCGCCTGTACGCCAGGAATTCATAACTTCTCTGTTTTTATATGGTCTGCTGCCCCAGATAATAGGCATTTTACTATCTGTAACTTCCTCGAAATATTCAACTATTGCTTTTAAGGTTATCGGATGTTTTGAAGACACAGCATATTCTTCGACATTATTGCTTTCTACAAACATTAATCTTTCTGTTGCCACTATGTATGCCTCAACAACATCATCAATATACACTAGGTCTATTAACTGTTCACCTTTTGACATAGATAGCGTTTCCTGCGTTTCAAAAACACGCTTAAGTAACGAGATTAGCTTCGGTCTTGGGTCATCGAGACCATAAGTATCAAAGAGCTTAAGTGTAATCACCTTTAAATCTGTTGTTTCGACATAATATTTCAAGAGAGCTTCAAATGCCTGCTTTGTTGCAGCATATAAATTCACTGGGCAATAATCATTGCCCTTATAATGCTGCCAGGAAGTACCCGTATTAATAAGTTTGTTTACATTGTTTATACGCATCCCTTCAAGCAACTGAGTGCCGAAAAGAATATTGCTGCTTATAAGAGGCTCAATGTGTTCTATCTCATGTTCCGTAATGAACATAGCTGCGAGGTGAAATACAATATCCGGCCTGGCTGCTTCAAAAATATCTCGCATGCCATTGGTTGTTCCGTCATGGATATGCCATGTGATATTTTTAAGTGAGACTATCCGGTCTTTCTCAGAGGTTTGCCGGGCAATCGCATGGACATCCCAGCCCTCATGCTGCAATCGACGAGCAAGGTGACTTCCAACAAAACCCGTAGCGCCGGTCACAAGTGCAGTCGTATTCTCTTCTTTATTCATTAGTCTGAATCAGGTAAAGAATGGGGAGTCAAATTTATCTATCGGCGGAAAGCATTTATCACGCTCTGACAAGATAGGATTGTTCGCTGGCCATGACACATTGGTAGAATTCCATAAGATGCCGGCGTCATGCTCTGGAGAGTACACGCTGGTAACTTTATACATAACAATGGCAAATTCACTCATTACATAAAAAGCGTGGGCAATACCCTTTTCAAGATAGAGCGCTTTTGGAACTTCTCCTTTTAGTTCAAAAACTAAAGAGTGCCCGTAAGTTGGAGATCCTTTGCGCAAATCAACTATTGCATCCATAATGGTGCCTGATACACAATAAACCATTTTTACATGATCGTATGGCGGTATTTGAAAATGGAATCCTCTTAGAACGCCTTTTTTTGAATATGAATAATATTCCTCTGCAAATTTTGTTTTTAAGCCATGCCTAATAAAAATATCCTGATGAAAGTTTTTAACAAAAACCCCACGGTCATCTTTTTGTACATTTGGAGAAATTTCAAAACAGTCATTAATTTTTGTTGGAACGATATTCATAAGATGGATAACTCTCTCTTTTTTAGATATTCTTACCGTTTCTTCTATCCGCAGTCTCTAAAACTGGCGATTCTAATATAGTCACCGATTTGACCTTTTGATAAAATCTTCTATTTCTTGAATCATGTATGCTATTTTTTCTTCCGTCATGCCCGGATAAACACCAAGCCAGAAACTGTCGTTCATAAGTTTTTCAGTGTTTTCAAGATCACCGACAACTCTGTAATGTTTCCCATTTTCAAGATGTTCAAAGCAAGGATGTCTTAAGATATTGCCTGCAAATAAATTTCTTGTTTGAATATTTTTACTTTCAAGGTGTTCCACCAATTCATTGCGCTTAAACTTATTTGTATCTCTTAGAGTCAAAATAAATCCAAACCAGCTTGGGTCACTGTTATGGGTGGCCCTTGGTAAAATAAAAATATCTTCATACTTACAAAGAGTTTCGTAAAATATTTTGAAGTTTTCTTTTCTTTTTTCAATAAAGCCTGGCAGTTTCTCTATTTGCGCACATCCAATTGCGGCCTGCAAATCAGTACATTTGAGATTGTAACCAAAATGACTGTAAACAAATTTATGATCATAGCCAAATGGAAGCTGCCCATGCTTCTTTGAAAACCGACAGCCACAAGTATTATCTCGCCCACTGTCGCACCAACAGTCACGCCCCCAATCCCGCAGGGAAAGCATGATCTTTTTTAATAAGGAATCGTTTGTATAAGTGGCACCGCCTTCACCCATCGTCATATGATGAGCAGGATAAAAACTGCTGGTCCCAATATCTCCGAAGGTTCCGGTGAATTGATATTCCTTTATCTCATTATTCTGACCCTCAATTTCTTTTTCACCGCTCCAATAGGTTTCTGCAATATACCGACTTCCCAATGCGTCACAATTATCCTCAATAAGCCATAATTCATTTGTTTTACAAAATTTTTTAACCGCCTCGAGGTCAAAAGGATTCCCTAACGTATGGGCAAGCATGACCGCTTTGGTTTTCGGCGATAGGGCCAGTTCAAAGCTTTCCACTTTTACATTCAGTGTCTCAATGTCTACATCCAAAAAAACCGGTACCGCACCATATTGCAAAATTGGTGATATAGTTGTCGGGAAAGCGGCGGCCACTGTTATAACCTCATCGCCTCTTTTTATTTGGCGGTCCTCCAGATAAGGGGAGGTTAATGCCATAAACGCCAGCAAATTTGCAGATGAACCGGAATTGACTAAAAATGAATGCCCAGCACCAAGGAAGTTTCTAAAAAGTTCTTCAAACTGCTTTGAGTAGCTGCCATAGGTTAACCAGAATTCAAGGGCTGATTCTACTAGGTTAACCATTTCTTTTTCATCAAAAACTCTGCCAGCGTAATTTACTTTTGATGTACCAGGTCTAAAAAGTTCACCAGTACAATCATGTGTTAACGAATAATACTCCTTAACTTTTTCAAGAATTTCTTTCCTAAGACCTTCAATATCTTTCAAAGATAGCCTCCACCCTATATCTTGACTATGTAACGTCACTTAGACGACAGACAGTCCGTTAACAAAATTTTTACGATTAAAATTTTTTGTTATACATTTGGTTAGGCGCCATTGTAACTCAAGCATAATAAATTGAAAAAGTAATAAGTCCAGAAATTCTTCTAAATAAAAGTTTTCATATCGGATTAATGAAATATAATTGCGTTAACAGGTGATAAATAGCAATACTAAGGCAATAATTCGAGAGTTTGCCAATTATGACAAAATGGTCATTGACTTTTAACAACACTAAGTAGTTACTGCAATTAAGAAGGCTTCCCCTGTATTAAGTTAAGGTGCATTATATAATCTTTTGCCTTTTTCAAAACCCTTTTTAGTATTTCAATATCTACTGACCTACAAAACAATGAAAAAATTGCGACTGGCATCAGAAATAGAAAATCAAACCCAACGATTTTCAATATTTTTCTCAAATAGATTTTCATTTCATTATTTGAGATGCCCATTTGTTTAGCATTTAAAATTTTACTATTCAAATATAGAATATGAAAAATTTTAAACACCTTTTCTAATCCCATTTTTCTTCTATCTGAAATTTCTTTTTCTAAATATATTTCCTTACACAATCTAATTAGTGACCTGTCTTCTCTGATGGAATCTATAGAAGATGATAGAGCTGATGAATGTATACGATAATAAACTAATGGCACTCCAATTACAATAATCTCGCCATCAAATGCTATTTGAAGCCAAACAGCAGTATCTGTGGCAAAAGGGAACTCATTGGGATATCCATTAATACTTATTACATCCTGTGTTCGAAATAGCATGCCACAAGGGGCTAAAGAAACTAACCCTAAAAAATGCTTCTTGATAAAAGTTATAGCGTCCATGCTTGTCAAAATATTAGAATCAGGATAAATGATACTGCCAGTATTTTCATATTTAATAGCAGGCAAATTACAGACAAAGGAGATATTAGAATCTATCGTATATGCCTTTATTGTAAGTTCAACAAAGTGTTTTCGCAACACATCATCGTCTGATAATAGGACGAAGTATTCTCCACTACACTTTTCCAGACAGAAGTTCCAGTTACCTACCATCCCAATATTACGCTTTTGTCGATAGTATTTAATTTTTCCAGGGTATTTTGTTATATAATCACGCACTATCTCTTCTGTATTATCTATAGAATTATTATTAGAGATTATAATTTCAATGTTTGTGTAGGATTGACTAATTGCACTTTCAATAGTTTCCTTTACATAGTTTGATCTATTATAGGTCGGTATCAAAATTGATACCAGGCTATTTTCTTCATTCATCATTGTATTATTTTCGTTGTGGTCTGAAATGAAATATTGAATATGCTGAAATTTGTTAACTCCGCTTTACTCGCTTCGTAATTGATAGGTATGCTTTGCCTTAATGACTTGTCTCCTTGTTGTGAGCAAACTATTCAAATTGTGTAAAACACTGAAACCAGGAAATTATCCAAAAAGACCGAGATCCTGAAGTTTGTACTTCAATCGCGTCAACATTAGACCTAAGACCGGTTTTGTTTTGATTTGATCATAGAGCCAACGGATCGGTTTAGATCTTACTGCCCTGCGAATAACTCGTTTAACGGGATGAATACATAGAGCTTCCTCAATGGCGTTCTCCAAAAAATCATAGTTTATCCCTTTAATGCTGCGTGTAGAGCGGGGCTGGTACTTTGTATCTTTAAAAGTCAATTGTTTTTGTTTGCAGTAATCATACAAATACGAACCGAGTGCAGGAGTAAACAAATTGATACTTTTTACTTCAGGATCGATTTGTTTAATCATTCTTACTGTGTCCATAGCTTCTTCTTTTGTCTCCCCGGGAGTTCCAAACATGAAATTTCCAAATATCGCAAGACCCAATTCTTGGCATATCTCAGCAGCTCTCAAGTTTTGCTCGACCGTTGTTCCTTTTTTGATAAAATCGAGAGTTCTTTGATTACCACTCTCGAACCCAATGCTAACCACTTTGAGACCAACTTCTTTCAATGCCACAAGGACTTCCGGATTCTTACAGATATTGTCTGCCCTGGCAGCTGCAAAAAAAGACAAATCCCCTCCCAGAGATTTTAATTCTTCAGCGAGATTGAGTATCCAGCGTCGAAACATCATGAGACAATCATCATGGAACACAATGGACCGGTATTTATACCTGGCTTGCAGAATTTTAAGTTCTTCAATTACATTTGATACGCTTCGCATACGAACATTTTTGCCGAATATTAACTTCTCGGATGGTTGACAAAACGCACATTCGTATGGGCATCCTCGGCCAACTATCATTGTTACAGTAGGTGTTGGCAAATAATTTTTTAGCTTGTGACCAAACCATTGGTAATTGAGTTCTTTTGTATAGTCGAATATTTCTCTATCGCAAAAGGATATATTATCGAGGTTTGGTTTCTCGCATTTTATTAGCCGATCTACAGTATCCCCTAAAGATAGCTTTTTGAGAACATCAGGGAAAGTGATTTCACCCTCACCTATTAGAACATGGTCTACCTGTGAATTTGACAAAAAGTCATCAGGGCACAGGGAAGCATGGACACCGCCCACGACGACTTTACATTTCGCCGACACTCTTTTAGCTATTTCAATACAACTGTTAACAGTATAATAATCCTCACTGAATCCGCTAATGGCGACAACATCAGCGTTCACACTCGTTACACGCTCCTCAAGCTCATCAAATCCTGAGAGTCTCCTACAATCGAGCAAAAAAGTTTCATACCCTTCGGATTTTAAAGATGCTATTATTGATGCCACACCGTGGTTAATATTACATGACGTAGGGGCGAATGTTTGATTGCCATATGAATTCCATCCGCCCAAACCGAGACCTGGCCAAATCACTAAGACGCGTATAGACACCTAACCTCCGAAAAATGGTTTGACAAGCGTTTATTGATACTCATAATACGGCCCTCATTTCCTATATACTTATTTAAATTCATTTACCTGCTATACTGAGAAAGCATACATACCCATGTCATATATCTAAATAAAGGCATGTTAGTCTAAGGCCGAGAAACTATGGTAGAATTAGTCAATTCCTTTACCTCTTTTCTTAAGAAAACCCATGTGACTATTGACAACAAACAGATATAAACAAGAGTCTGGGCTACAAACCAGTCAACGAAAACATTCGCAGCCCAGAATGCAATAAGATACGCGCCTAAAATGAACAGGTATCTCCCTAATTCCAGCTCGCTCTTCTTTAAAATTGATCTTAAGCTCAATTCATTCAACACATACCAAAAAACAAAACTAAGGACAGTTGCAAATGCAATGCTTTTAAGAGTACCAAAAATCTCTATGGCCGCAAGATTTAGTGCTATTGAGAGAGCTAAAGCCATTAATCCACAGAAGAAGTATTTCCGTTGCATACGATACGCCTTATAAAAATTGACGTGCAGAATTTGAATCAAGCTGCCAAATCCTATAGCGCTAACAAGAATTTGCATAAGAGGTAGGCTGTTTGTGTAATCTGGAAGATAAAATTTAACTGCCCTGGAAATTGGAAAATATAAAACCAATAAAGTTGCCCAGCAGATGACGATCGCAGGTTTTCCCAATCGGTATAGTGTGATTCGCGAGTCTATAGCCATAATGCAAAGGTTGGGGAAAAGGACCTGGGATACGGCCATAATGAAGGTATAAAAAATTGTCAATACTACAAGAGCAAACGCATAGGCAGCAAATTCCTCTATTCTAAAAAATGTGCTTACCATCAAACGATCAACCGTTAGAATAATGATCACAATGAGGTTTCCCATCAGGACAAATGCTCCAATCTTGATGTGCTCTCTCCCAAAATACCATGACCTAGAAAAGGTGCTCCCCTCGAGATAGACATGTTGGTGAAACGCGTAAACCATCGCAAATATGACGACAACAAAAGAAGCAGAATATGTAAAAATCACATACCGATAATCTGAGTATTCAAAATGGAACATCAGAATTAAGACAAGAATAAACGTGAGACTCCTAATGGCATTGACTACGCTCAAGAGTACAAAGTTCCTTGTAGCCTGGGCCATATAATTGAAGAAAGAAGCAATAGCGTAAATGATAGCGAAAATAATAATCATCATTGAAATGTATTTAAAGCGGGAATCAAAAAACATTGAGAATAGCAATGCTAAGGGCACTGCAATAATCATCAATTCCATCAATAGAAATCTAAAAGCGACCTCGATTTCACCATTAAATTCACCTATATTTTTTCCTGCCCAACGCATCAAAAGACCGTCAATAAACCCGAGATGTATTATACCCACGTAGCTGGCATAGAGCATAAATACTTGCCAATAACCATAGTCTTCCACTGAAAGATACTTGGGAATAATAAATGCTTGGATTGAGCTAAGGAAGAGTACCAACCCCTGACCGAAACTATAGACCAGAGAGTCTCTCCTAAAAGCCTGGAATTCAGACGCTTGTGTGGCCTTGAACGGTTTTTCAGTATGCATTATTTAGAAATAGAGTCAGCAGAGATAACAAGAGTTTTCTTTCAAACATGCCTTCTACCCATCATCTCAAAATGTTTGTGGAACTCGCACATGGTACAAGTTATAGGCCTTTTAACGAAACTATCTATGATCTATAGTTTAAGTTTTCTATTCTTAGTTTTTAATTATTCATCATATATCCACCATAGGTTTTGTTGTCCACGCTGCAAATTATTAGGAAAGGATAGCCCATTCTATGTCAGCTTTTTTTGCGTCATCGATATAAGTTTCTAAATCTTCTGAGGTAAGAATTCTATTATTCTCATAAAACGCTTTATACCACGCTGATGTTCTATCAGAAACTTTATTCCCACTCCAAGTACCTTCCCATTTCAGTATGGAATTTGTTTTGGAGCAATCCAGTTTCAGTTGATGGGCTTCATGTAACTCACTTTTTTCTCTCTGAATTCTATAGTTAATTCTGTCCCAAGTGTCCTGCAAGTTCTTAACTACATTAACTACCGGAATACAGCAATCATCTTTGGGACCAAAATTCCAAGCCTCAGCAAATTTCCCTTCCCCTTCTAACAACTTTTCCCCAAGAAAAAGATAACCACTTAAAGGATCCAAGACATGCTGCCAAGGTCGAACTGCATTTGGATTTCTGATCACTACTTCATCTTTGTTTTTTGCAGCTTTCATAATATCCGGTATTAGTCTATCTTCAGCCCAATCACCACCACCAATTACATTTCCGGCGCGTGCACTGGCCAAAAGAATTTGATGCTTTTTTCCAAATTCTTTAAGGTTAAAAAAAGAGTTTCGATATGAACTAGTGACAAGTTCAGAACAACTTTTTGATGAGCTGTAGGGGTCGTAACCACCCATTGGATCATTCTCTCGATAACCCCATACCCATTCTTTATTGTGATAGCACTTGTCGCTTGTTATATTCACAATAGCTCGAACTGAACAATTCCTCCGGCAGGCATCTAGAATATTAACTGTGCCCATTACATTAGTTTCGTAGGTTTCAACTGGTTTTAAATATGATAGCCTCACTATAGGTTGTGCAGCCATATGAAAAACAATCTCTGGCTTATGGAATTCTATGGCCTTAAATAATTTCTCGGGATCTCTAATATCGCTAAATATAGATTCCATTGGTAGTTCCAACACATCAAAATGGTTTGGTGAGGTCAGTGGAGGGAGCGAGTACCCCACCACGATAGCACCCATCTTCAGTAACCAAAAGGAAAGCCACGAACCTTTGAAACCAGTATGGCCCGTTATGAGAACCTTCCTATCTTTATAGATATTGTTGAAAATGCTCACAATTACCACACCTTCCAGACGGCTTTATTTTGAGTCCAAAGCCTATTTAAGTATTCCATGTCTCTGACGGTGTCCATACATGCCCAGAAGTCATCGTGGTGATAGACCATGAGTTCGCCCTCAGTAGCAATTTTCCCTAAAGGACCGTATTCCAAATCACAGCTTTCAATATCATCCAGGTACTCAAAAATTTTTTTGGTAAAAACAAAGAACCCCCCATTAATAAGCCCGCCAGTTGATTGTGGCTTCTCTGTAAATTCTTTCACGTTGTCACCTTCGACGATAATTTCTCCGAATCTGGATGCCGGACTCACGCCAGTTAGGGTGGCAATTTTCCCATGTTTCATGTGGAAGTCGATTAAATCAGAGATATTCACATTTGAAACTCCATCTCCATATGTAACCATGAAATTATCTGATGTAATATATTTTTCGACCCGTTTTAATCTTGCTCCTTTTAGTGTGTTTAACCCCGTATTCGATAAAATAATATCCCAGCCATGCTCTTCGTGACAGCTATTGATACAAGCGAATGACGATTTGCCCAGTTCAATGTGGACATCGTTATTCATCAATTCATAGCGGTAGAAATAATCTTTGATCATCTCGCCTTTATAGCCAAGTGGCAAGACAAAATTCTTGTGTCCATAGTGGGCATATATCTTCATAATATGCCAGAGTATCGGGCGATTGCCCACAGGGACCATTGGCTTCGGCCTGAACTCAGTCTCTTCCCTTAGTCTGGTACCGTATCCACCGCATAAAATAACAACTTGCATACGTGTATCTCCTTATAAAGACACCTTTCAATAAACAAAACGATGCTAAGATGAACCATTTTCACGATAGGAATTTTGTTTTGCTAAATTCACTATAAATGCAACACATACCCCTAAAAAGAATCCAACGAGACATCCTATTGCAACCATAAGTTTTTTCTTCGGCCAGATCTCATCATCAAGATCCGCGACCACCGGCGGATCGATTAATTTAAACGAATATTCATCCCTTACATTCGCAAACATGATTGTCTTGATCTGACCCTCAATCAGGCTGTAAATGGCTTCGACCATTTCCACGGCGCTGGTTTTGTTGAGTTCCTTGTTCAGGTATTGGAGGCTTTTTTTTGCATCTGTTATGGCTCTATCCCGCATTTGTGAATTGACCCTTGTCACAAGTTCTGCAGCCCAGTTAGCCGCCAGCTTTGGATCTGTCCATTCTATTGCAAGCGTCACAAGGCCGGTTTTCCGGTCCACAGAAACAATACGGATATCCTCATTAAACTTCCTGTAGGCATCTCCCATTGTCGGAATGTCATCCTTATTCTTTACATCCCATTTCTTATTTTCTGCATCCCAATCTTTGTAAAAGAGAACTGTGAGTAGTTTTTCATCCTTAATGAATTGTTCGGTCAAAGCACGCGATTTTAAAAGAGCTATGGCTTCATCCTTGCTGCCACTGTCACCACCAATGTTGATACCTGCTAAAGCAGCAAGTCCACCAAACTGACCAGCCATGCTTGAAAGCCGACTGGATTGTTCATCTGTAACGGGGGCCATCAATACTTCTGAACGATAGATTGGGGTCATCAGCAGAGCTGCTGTTACTGCAATGCCTGTGCACAGAACTGTGATGGACATAATCAACCATTTGGAACCCCAAATCACCCGCCATAGGTCAAGAAGATTGATCTCGTCTTCCTCGTAGGGTGGCGGGTAGTAGTATAGCGGTGGGGGGTAGCCCTGGGGGTGCTGCTGATGGGGTCGTTGGTTTTGGGAGTTTTCATTCATGGTAATTCTCTCTATTTAAAATTTAGGTGCGTAATTTGAAATCTATATCCGCTACGCGGTAGTTAATATTTTTGTGGCGCAGATTTATATTTGCTCAAAGAATAAAACGCTGAAATTGTATCGAAGATTGGTATTGGCAAAACTAATTATCATAGAGTTGCAACCAAGGCCACAAAATCATTCCATTGCCGTTCTTTTGACCAGACTTTGGCCACCATATTTCTTCCTGCTTTTGCCATTGCCTTTCTTCGTTCCTCGTCAGCTAATAGATCTATAATACGTTTTTGAGCATCTTCCGCACTTGAATAAGTTTCAAAATTAACTCCCGGTTCAAAACCCTCAGGATACATACCCTGACTTGCCACCATACAGGCACCGCATCCAAGTGCTTCCCAACAACGCGAATTCCCACGCTCAGCACCTACCATATCCGTGGCTGGATTAATGACTATTTTCGAAGAGGCAAAAGCTGCGTACATGGCTCGTCCAAAAAGGGGTTGTTTCACAAAAGAAGATAACACCGGGGAAAGAAATATTGGCCACGGAATCCAGCGCCATGGTCTACCATCTGCAAGCCTTCCATACTTTTTTACTGCGAGGTGGAAATTTGACTTGATCCCAGATACTTGAAGCTTCACAAGGCTATTTAACAGTTCTATACGAGAATCATAACCTGCTGTCCTAGAAAAACTCCCGCAGAAGTTTAAATCATTGGTATAATCATCATTTGAAGAGTATTCAGCCATCACCGGGTCCCATGATGGTGCCAACCAGGCTGAACGCCAACCATTCTTTCTCCATTTTTCGTTTATAAATTCAAAATTTGATACCACGCAATCATACGCAGATAAGTTTGGAATATTAACTATTGACCCGCGCCAAACTATAGTTCTTCTAACACAACCAGGTAATCGATGGACAAAATTAGATGGATACCGTTCTGGGTCGCACTGGTAAAACACTTCAGTACGGTGTTCTTCAATCTGAGATAGTAGAATCTTTTCTAAGTTACAAGCAGCTATTCCGTTTTCACTTGCCCACAATCGCTGGCTAATTTTGTCATTTCCATAAGCTAAGAAAGCGTCCTTATTTTCATCTAAGATTGGTTTCAAAACATGAACGCCGCTATAGCGATCATTAAATAATTGCCTGTAACGCTTAGAATAGCTCGATTGATCGCTTTCTTTATGCCTTGTAGTAATCCAATAGAGATATAAGGGGCTAAGTCCTAAATTCTGAAATATTCGCATAAATTTTTATAATAATTGTTACAATTTTTACATTAGAAATCAGCATTAACCATTAAAATGTAAGTTTATAAAAACATTTCTTTGTGTTCTATGAGCGATTGATCTTCAGCAGATATTGGAATCCACGGTCTTTTTTGGAGACAATGAACCATTGATCGCGCAACAAATCACGTTTTCCGCAATCTTTGAGACAACGCCGTCAATCAGGAGCGCCCCCACAAAAAGAATAGATGAGGCTGAAAACATCCCTCCAC
>JAAEKY010000430.1 GCA_024227235.1 Desulfobacteraceae bacterium
AACGCATAGACGGCACACAACCGGGTTCGCACTGAATTGGGCTTCAAGCCCCGATCCTGCTCATGCTCAACGAAAGCTTCGATATCTTGTTTTTGCATCTGATTTAAGTGTGTCTTTCCCAGCTGGCGAAAAAAGGATAAAAATAGCGTCAGCGATGTGGCTGTCAGCCGAAGGGTATTGGGTCTGCAGTTACGCCGGTACTGATCACGCAGGTATTTCTCAACATAGGATTTGCCGACCAGATTCTGTGCAGAGATGTTTTCCAAAAGGCGCTTGAGCACCTGGTGCCGATAGGTAGGCTTTGCAGGGGGTGCAACCGTCTTTGCCAAATTCAGGGGAAAAGCGCAATCTAAATTCTCAAAAAAAGGATCGCTTTCAAAATGAGAACGAAGATCAAAGGGATGACATCCATGGAAATAATTGGGGTTTAAAAATGATAATTGATCGTGATTCATATCTGCCTCCTTTTTCTGTTTTTAATGAAAAATCAGACAGATAATGAACTTTAACCAGCTAAAGGTCAATTATCATTTTGTTACGTTTTAATAGCAGAAAGCTAACGTTCGCTTTTTCTTTAAATAGTGGGTCTGAATAGTAATCTTGATCGTTTTGTATTTGTTATGATATGTTTAACAGTATCTTAC
>JAAEKY010000431.1 GCA_024227235.1 Desulfobacteraceae bacterium
CGTCGGTGACCACCGACGGTTTTGTAGGCCTTGATGTGTCCGGCCTCAACCCAGTTGATGATCGATTTGGAAGAGACATTACATAATTGGCTGGCTTTGTAGACTGTGAGTGTGTCTTCCATCATAGCCCTCCTTCTTTTAAGAGTGTCTATTGTCCATTAAACCTATTATCGAGCATTTGTCAAGAATAAATTCTATAAATTCTATAATTATTGTAATTTTAACCGAATTATCGGTATTTTTTATTCAGTTATTTTAGCTATTTCTTTTTTTATTGTTTATTACAATAAGTGCTTTTTACTTAAATCACCCTGTTATAACAGTATATTAAAATGTTTTTCGAGGATAACCCATCTTTCAGTTGGCAATTGGAATTTGTCCTTTTGCATTTTTAATCGGATACTTTAATCCAACGGTGAATGCGTCCCCCTCAAAAAAACGAAACCTTAGGGCCCTGGACACAAATTAATCAAAATCTTGATAGGCCTTTGTCTCGTGTTTGGCATCGCGGAAAAAGTCACATATAGAAATTTTACTCCCTTTGTCAGGCCTTTACGAGGAATTAAAAGATAGTGCAATCCTTTATGATTCATTTATTTCCTCAGCCCTTAATTTTGTCACCAGGCCGGAATACCGATTGACAACACTTAGAGATTATTACATTATACGTCTACATGTTCACTTAAAGCCGGGAAAATCCACTAAACAACAAGGAGAGAGGTTATGCAGATAGGGAAAAGCGGCGCCAATCTGGCGGATGTGATAAAAAAAGCCATCCAGGACTGCGAAATCAG
>JAAEKY010000432.1 GCA_024227235.1 Desulfobacteraceae bacterium
TCTGGATTTTTTGGTTGCCAATACTTGCAAGGATAAGATAAGTTGGAAAAAATAATATAGCCAGGAACATTTAACTATAGGATCGTTCGATATTTTGAAAAATAAAGTATCATTTATCATTGGCGGGTGCAGGAGCGGGAAAAGTTCTTATGCACTGGATCAAGCCAACAAGATAAAAGGGAAAAATAAGATTTTTATTGCCACATCTGTACCCACTGATGCTGAGATGGAAAAACGAGTAGAAAAGCATCAACAGGAAAGGGGAGAAAATTGGTATACCATTGAAGAGCCATTAAATATTCATGATACGATTGATCAATATTCTTCAAAAGCCTGTGTTATCCTTGTAGACTGCCTGACCCTCTGGGTATCCAATCTCATGTTCCATTCATATGATCAGACTCAGGTTGAAACGGCTGTTCAAAACTTGGAACGTGCTCTTGAGCAGTGTAAGTGCCCGGTATTTCTGGTTTCAAATGAGGTGGGTACGGGTATTGTTCCGGAAAATATGCTCGCCCGGCAATTCAGGGATTTTGCAGGACTTGTCAATCAACGGATAGCAAAAGTTGCAGATAAAGTCGTTATGACGATTGCTGGCATTGATGTACAAATTAAGCCTAAAACATAAGATTTTATGAAGCCGATAATGCAATATAACCATATTTTTGGACCGGTTCCATCTCGACGCCTTGGTCTTTCTTTAGGCGTTGATTTGGTGACCCATAAAATCTGCAGCTTAGACTGCATTTATTGTGAGTGCGGAAAAACCACTCGGTTGACCATTGAGCAAAAAGAATATGTTGCCGTAAAAGAAGTAAAAAAAGAATTGGATCATTTTTTCAAACACAATAATGATCCGGATTATATAACGTTTTCAGGATCAGGGGAACCCACACTGAATAATCGATTAGGAGAAATTATTGAATATATCAAGGAAAAAAAGCCACAGATTAAAGTAGCGGTTTTGACCAATTCCACTCTTTTTTTCGATCCAAGTGTTCGCAAGGCCCTTTTAAAGGCTGACCTTGTCATACCGTCTCTTGATGCCGTATCAAAAAAGGTATTTACAAAAATTAATCGGCCAGCCAAAGCATTGGATATTCATCAAATTACTACGGGAATCCAAACGTTTGCTAAGGATTACACAGGTAAAATCTGGCTTGAAGTGTTTATCCTTCCAGGGATCAATAACAGTAATTCTCAGCTGCTGCTGCTAAAAGAGGCAATTGAAAAGATAAATCCTGAGCAAATCCAGTTGAATACACTGGACCGGCCTGGAACGTTGTCTGATATTAAACCGGCTTCAAAAAAGGAACTTGAAAAAGTGATCCAGACACTTGGGTTTGATAATTGTGAGATTATTGCCAAAGTGGGGAAAAACATCAGTGCCAAAACACAAAGAAAAGATGTAAAACAAGCCATTGTTGAAACCATTCATCGAAGACCGTGTACAAAGGATGACTTGCTTAAGATTATAGGCCTTGAAAAAAATGAAATCGATCATTATATAAAGAGTCTTGAAATGGAACACAAAATAGAGAGGAAGACTCAAGCAAGGGGTGTCTTTTATCAGACACTAAAAACAGAATAAAAAAATGAAGAACTTTTTTACACAATTACGATCGGCCATTTTGTTTATTACGATTCTTCCGGCCGGAAAAGATGTGGCCTATTCTCCTATGGGCATGATTAAGTACTTCCCTGTTGTCGGACTGATTTTGGGTGGACTTCTTTTGGCATTTGATGTGGTTATCTCAAACCTATGGTCCCCTGCTGTAGTGGCGATCCTTGATGTTGTCTTTCTGGTTGTACTAACAGGGGCATTTCACCTTGATGGTTTGGGAGATGCAGCAGACGGTTTGTTCAGTCACAGGTCCAAAGAAAGAGCTCTTGAAATAATGAAAGACAGCCGAACAGGGATGATGGGGCTTGTAGCGGTCTTCTGCATCCTGGCAATTAAAATCGCCGGAATATATTCAGTCAAAACAACGGGAACCTATTTTCAGACCCTGGCATTACTTTTAATCGTCCCTTCCTATTCCCGAGCCTCCATGATATTTGGTATCCGGTTATTAAATTATGGCAGGGAAAAAATAGGAACCGGACTTGATTTGTTTGAAAAGACAATTGGATTAAAAGATTTCTCATTTATATTGATTCCAATAGCCATCTCTCTTTTTTTAGGATATAAAGGCCTGGTTTTAAACATTGTCTTTTTAATAACCCTGTTACTGGTATTGGGATTTTATAAAAAGAAACTTAATTGTATTACTGGTGATATGCTCGGTGCTATGAATGAGATAATGGAAGCTGTTTTATTTTTAGCAACCGGGGCATTGCTCATATAGAAGAAAGAAAATTTATGATAATAGGCCACGGAGGCAATAAAAAAGATCTGGCAAAAACACTGGGCTGTACAATTAATGATATCATTGATATGAGCAGCAATTTAAATCCTTTGGGTCCACCGGAAACCATAGAAAAAGTTATTTGCGAAAATCTTGTCAAAATAAAATCTCTTCCTGAACCAGATGCTGTAACCATGAGAAAAGGGTTTGCAAGGTTTCATGGGCTTGATGTTAATAATGTTATAGCGGGTAATGGCACCACATGGTTTATTTATACCCTCCCCATGGCACTGGGTTCAAAAAAGGTGTTGATTTTAGGTCCGACGTATTCGGATTATAAAGATGCCTGTCTCATGCATAATATACGTTTTCAACACTGCCATACAAAAGCATCTGACGAATTTGATCCTGATATTGATCAGATGTCGCAGATGGCACAAGAAGCAGACACGGTTTTTATTTGTAACCCAAATAATCCGACCGGATCAATTATTTCAAAGGAAAAACTTGAATACCTGATTTCAAAACATGAAAAGACGGTTTTTATTATTGATGAATCGTATCTTCCTTTTGCTGAGCAGGCGAATGACACATCTTTGGTATTAAATACAGACTATAAAAATTTAATTGTTCTTTCCTCCATGTCAAAAATCTTCAGGATACCTGGGCTGCGTACCGGGTTCTTAAGTGCAACAAAAGGACTTGTAGAAAAGATAATGACGTATTACCAGCCTTGGAGTATCAATGCACTGGCCCAGGCAGTGATCAACCATATATTTAGTCATCCAGACAGGATTGAACCCTTTTATCAGAAAACAAGAGACTATATCAAAACAGAAAAACACCATTTTCTTAATCGTCTAAAAAGTGTTCAAGGTATCCGTTTGTTTCGTTCAAATACTTATTTTATTTTAGGGTGTTTGTCAGACCAAACAAGTTCAAACAAGTTTTGCAGGAGGATCGGGCAGCACAGGATATTGATTAGGGATTGTTCCAATTTTTTGGGCTTGTCTGATCAATATGTCAGGTTCTCTTTAAAAGAACGTGACATCAATGAGCGCCTCGCAGATTTGATAAAGCAGGTGTTGTAATATGTTCGAAATTCAATGGTATATTATTCTATTCGCGTTTATTTTGGATTTTATTTTGGGTGATCCCATCAAATTACCCCATCCCATTATTTATATGGGAAATGCCATCAGTTTTTTTGAGATCCGGTTTCGGCAATTTATTAAGGAGCCTTTTTTTTCAGGGCTTTTATTTGCCGGCTTTTTAATTGTTATCACAGGGTTAATCGGATGGATTATCATCAAACTGAGTATCATTATCCATCCTGTTTTTGGAAGTATTGTTCAAATGATCCTGCTTTTTTATTGTTTTTCATCCAAAAGCCTTGAGAAAGCAGCACAATGCGTTTTTATGGCTTTAAAAGAGAATGATATTGAAAAAGCCCGTGAAAACGTATCCATGATTGTAGGTCGCCAGACAGAAGAACTTGATGAAAAAGGGATTACCCGGGCCACGGTGGAAACCGTGGCAGAAAATTTTGTTGATGGATTTTTATCGCCCTTGTTTTTCGCTATGATTGGTGGTGTGCCATTGGCCCTTGTCTATAAAATGATAAATACACTGGATTCAATGGTAGGATATAAAAATGATACCTACATTCTTTTTGGCAGAGCATCTGCCAGAATTGATGATATTGCCAATTTCATCCCGGCAAGACTTTCTGTGTTCATTATTTCTTTAAGTGCTTTCATCATTTCTTTAAGTAAAGGGATTTTAGCATTTAAAACCGGATTGACCCAAGGGGATTATCATAAAAGTCCAAATGCCGGATACCCGGAAGCATCTTTTGCCGGCGCGCTTGAAATAAAGCTGGGTGGCCCCAATGTTTATCATGGCACCTTGGTGGATAAACCATTTATTGGGAAAGGGTTTCAAGACCCCGGCAGATTGAAAATAAAACAGGCGTGTGAGTTGATGATGCTGAGTTCTTTTATTGCCACCCTTATTTCTTGTTTTATCCTTTTCATCATTTAGGTGAACCAAAAATGTCGGACCTGAACTATAAAAATTTTGAACTACTTGATAAATCTTTTCGACTGGGCACCACATCATTTATATTTCCAGACAATATTATTCCTAATGTGAAAAAGCTTGGACCGTATTTTGATGAAATTGAACTGCTTATTTTTGAAAGCCATCCTAAAGAAGTGCTGCCATCTAAAGAAGATATAAACGAACTCTTACACTTATCCCAAAGGAACAACCTGACCTATAATATACATCTGCCAATAGATGTGAGTCTTACCTGCGATTCATTACAGAAAAGAATAAGAGCAAAAGACACACTTTTGAAAGTGATGGATCTTTTTACGCCCTTAGCGCCAACGACCCACACGCTTCATCTTGAAATGCCGAGTGAGACTAAAATTGATATGGGGAATCTTACGAAATTAAAAAAATGGAAAGATAATGCTTGCCAGGGCGTGAATGCATTAATAACGGAGATTGCAGACCCCAGCCTGATTTCCATTGAAACCCTTGATTACCCTTTTTCCTTAATTGAACCCATAGTGGAA
>JAAEKY010000433.1 GCA_024227235.1 Desulfobacteraceae bacterium
CAAACTTTCTTTGAACTCTTCAAACAGACCATAGCATATAGAAAACTTGCAGGACTGACCAGAGGGCAACGCCGCATTGTTACAGACGAGCAACTTATTGAATGTTTTGAATCTTTTATTCAAATGGGCAATCACTTTTCTCAAGACAATCCTGATGCACCATTTGTTATTGAAGAGCTTGAAATCAATCCATTTTCATTTTGTAACTACCTCATGGTTCCACTTGACGGAATGTGCCGTTTTTGCAAGGCAGATAAGATTGCATTAAAACGACCTGTTAAAAAAATTGATAATCTGCTGCATCCTGAATCAATAGGCATTATTGGAGTTTCTGCAACAAAGAAAAACTTTGGCAAGATCATTCTGGACAATATACTTGCAGAGGGATTTAGCAAAGAAAAAACAATTATTTTAAGAGATGGCATAAAAGAAATTGACGGCGTGAGGTGCCTGCCTAGCATAGAAGCCCTTAAAAAAGAAAACATCAAACTTGATCTTTTTATAATTGCGGTTGGTGCAGCCCAGGTACCAGATCTTGTTGATGATATTATTGGTTTTGATATTGCAGAAACTATTATGCTAATCCCTGGTGATATGGGAGAAACCCATGACAGCAAAGAACGTGCTGAAAAAGTAATTGAAAAAATTAATAAAGCCCATGAATCAAAAGATGGTGGTCCGGTCTTTCTAGGAGCTAATTGCATGGGTGTTATTTCAAAACCCGGAGGTTATGATACATGGTTCATACCTGAAGAAAAACTTCCTAAAAATAGAAATACCGATTATCACAGAGCAGCCTTTATAAGTCAGAGCGGTGCATTCATGCTTCATAGAAGTAACCAATGTCCTCAAATCAAACCTGCCTATATGATCTCCATGGGCAACCAGACAGATCTCACTTTGGGAGATATGGTACAATATTTTAAAACATCAAATAAAGTTGATGTTATTGCAATATATGCTGAAGGCTTTAATGATCTCGATGGCTTGGAATTTTGCAAAGCAGTAAGAGAAGCTGTTCTGGCAGACAAAAAAGTAATATTCTACAAAGCAGGCAGGACTTTAGAAGGAAAAGCTGCAACATCAAGTCATACAGCATCTCTTGCCGGTGATTATATGGTTTGCGAAAGCTGTGTACAACAGGCAGGAGCAATTGTTGCCAGGACTTTTTCTGAATTTCAAGA
>JAAEKY010000434.1 GCA_024227235.1 Desulfobacteraceae bacterium
AAAAATGGCAAACTACCGGGCAAATTGAATTATTCTCTTTAGCACGGTTTGATTTGTCTGACCAATTCAAAATTCCCCAAAAACTCTATGGACGTGATCATGAAATTAAAACCTTACTTGATGCTTTTGAACGAGTTAGTTTTAAGAGAAACGACACAAGGGCTCAAAGACAATCTGAAATGATGTTAGTCTCCGGTTATTCTGGTATTGGTAAATCCGTATTGGTAAAAGAAATTTTTGAATCCCTTACTGAAAAGAAGGGCTATTTCATTTCTGGTAAATTTGATCAATTACAACGTAATAGACCCTATAGTGCTATCATAGACGCCTTTAGGGAGTTAGTTCAACGATTATTCACTGAAAACGAGGCTCAATTAGATCAATGGAAGGATAATCTATTAAGTGCCTTAGGGCAGAATGGGCAAATTTTTATTGATATCGTTCCTGAAATTGAATTGCTTATTGGGGCACAACCACCATTAGCTAAGCTCGGGGCAACCGAGTCCCAAAATCGATTCAACCTTGTGATTCAAAAAATTATGCGTGTGTTTTCTAAACCAGAACATCCCTTGGTGATTTTTTTAGATGATTTGCAATGGATTGATTCAGCATCACTAAAATTATTAGAATTGATTATGACTGACAGGGACAACACTGCCCTCTTTTTGATTGGGGCTTATCGAGATAACGAAGTTGAGCCAACCCATCCATTAATATTAGCAATTAGTAGACTTCACAAAATAAATACTAGGATTAACCAGATCACTTTAAAGCCTTTAGATTTTAAGTATATTAACCAATTAATCGCTGATACAACGAAACAAGAATTGAATATAGTTCATCCGTTGACAGAATTAGTGATGAGTAAAACAGGAGGAAATCCATTTTTTGTAATTCAATTTCTTCAAACACTATATGAAGAAGATTTGATATATTTTGTTCAACCACGACTTGAACAAAAAGGGCATTGGCAATGGGATGCTGAGAAAATTAAAGGCCTTGATATTACAGATAATATAGTCCATTTAATGAGTCTAAAATTAAATAAAATGCCAGAATTCTCCCAACATGCCATACGTTT
>JAAEKY010000435.1 GCA_024227235.1 Desulfobacteraceae bacterium
CACATGATCCGGGTCGCCCTCAATGTTGATGACCCGGCCATCGCCCTGTTTGCTCGTATGTACGATGGCACCACAACCCACTGCGCAATAGCAGCAGATGGTTGTGGTCTCCTTTGCATACTTGGTCTTAAGCATGCTGGCATGTGCTTTAACCGGTGCCAGGTCAAAGCCCAGGCGGCATACGGCCAGCCCGGCCGCTGAGGCGCCTGTGATTTTCATGAATTGCCGTCGGTCCAGCTTCATAAACGCCACCTCCTTGGTTGCAATGGATAAAGCCAAAAATTCACATGGCGTCACACGGCGTTTGTACTTAAATCGTAAACCGCCGCAAACGATACCGTGAACCCGAAAATGGAATCGATATAACTTTGGAAAATAGCCTAATTGTGCATAACAAGAGATTGGTTAAAAAAAGGTTACAAAAAGGCAAGCGCTCAATTTCCAAGAATCGGCCAGGCGGGTATTTGGATCCTTTATTTGAAAAATCAACGGTTTTGCGTGGGTCGTTATGATAGATCAAAAGTAACTAATTACACGAATGTGCCCAGCAATCCTTATAGAATCAATTATGGAAAATAAAGCTCCATCAGTTTCTGGTATTCAGTGCCTTGCCGAATTTTATCAAAAGCATCTTGAAATTTTTGAACAACACGATCAGGAACGTTTTTACTGAAAGCAAAACAGGGTATTGTTTCGTTTGCTACGTAGATCGTCTCGTAGTTATTACTATTAAAACCTTCTGCCTTCGATATTTTAAAAAAACTGTATTCGTTGAAAGCAATAAGGTCGATCCTGCCCGTATCCAATTTTTAATGTTCTGAACTAAAGTAGAAACAGAGTCCATCTGATCACTGCTAAAACCACTCGCTAAAAGAATTTGTTCTGCTGCATCGCCTCTGACAATACCAATTTTGCATTTTTTTAATTCATCAAGTGACCTTATAGCAGACTGATTTTTTGCCAAAGATATTAAAACGGTTCTTGTATTAACAGAAATTGGACATACCCATTTAAAAAGGTTCGCTCTATCTTCTGTTTTGGCTGTTGTAAAAAGCATTACGTTATTTCCATCTTTCAACATCTTATAAGCTCTTGCCCATGGATATACATTTATTTGCTGGGGTTTTATTCTTAATTCCTGCCAAATTATTTTCAGCAAGTCTACTGAAAAACCTTTTAATTCACCGTTTTCCAAATAATTATAGGGGGCGAAATCCTCTGTTGCATAAATTAGCTGATCAGGATCGTCAAAAGCAAACAAACCAATGCAAGGGTAGAACAGAATACCATACAATAATATTGTACATTTGAATGCTTTACTCATATCAAACCTAATATTTTAAATGCTTTACAATTTAGTGCTTTATATCAAAGCCAAGGTCGCTGAGAGGTATCAACTATATTAAGATACAAGCATGGGCACATGAGGGCGTTGATAATTTAATTAATATCTTTTTTTATGCATCTTAAACAGCGCTTCCTTCACGAATCCGCTGATAAAGGCCGGTGATGGCCGGGTC
>JAAEKY010000436.1 GCA_024227235.1 Desulfobacteraceae bacterium
CATCTCCTGGTTTTGGAAAAACATCTCAACAAATGGGTGGACGAATCGCGCCAGACAGTCCAACTGATTTTAATGCCGGGAAAAACAAGATTCATTTCTACAGTGAAGGATTAAAAGTTGTAGGCAACCTATATGTACCGGGTAATCATACAAAAGGTAAAAAACAGGCTGCTATTGTTGTGGTAGGCCCTAAGGGATCGGTAAAAGAGCAGACTGCCGGTATATACGCAAAAAAACTATCGGAAAAAGGCTTTATAACTCTTGTTATTGATCACAGGACATATGGTGAAAGTGAAGGCGAGCCAAGGCATTATGAAAATCCTTATATGAAGATTGAAGATGTTAAGACAGCAGTAAGCTATATAGGATCACTGAATGTTGTTGATAAAAATAAAATTGCAATGCTGGGAGTCTGCAATGGTGGGGGTTTTGGGGCATCAGCAGCAATTTTTGATGGGCGGGTGAAAGCATATGCTTCTGTTTCTGGGCTTTTTGACCTTCGAAGTCAAATAATTAATGGCAAACCTGGTGACAAAGCAAAATTGCTGAACATCATGAAACAATCTGGCCAGGCAAGGCAAAA
Source organism: Desulfobacteraceae bacterium (assembly GCA_024227235.1). Classification (GTDB taxonomy): domain Bacteria; phylum Desulfobacterota; class Desulfobacteria; order Desulfobacterales; family Desulfobacteraceae; genus Desulfobacula. The sequence continues at coordinate 584 of JAAEKY010000436.1, forward strand.
ATATTTTGAAACTGGAGAAGTGAAATATATCAAACAGATGCCTGATGTTGATGAGAATTCAAATCAGCTGAGAAAGGAAGCATATGAATATTATTGTACATCAAGAGGATTATGCCCAAACTATGGTGAAAATAAAATGGCGGTTATGAGCAGGGATACACGCAGAAGTTTTGATATAACAGACCAGATTGGACTTTTATCACCAAGACCCTATCTTGCAATTGCCGGTACAAAAGCATTGACATTGGGTTTGAGCCAGATAGCTTTTGACAGGGCAGATGAGCCCAAAGAGTTTTTTAAGATTGAAGGTGCAACACATGTAGCCCTGTATGATATTGATAAGTATGTAGATAAGGCAGTTAACAAGCTTAACATGTTTTACACCAAATCCTTGAACTAACTGCCACAGACAGATTTGATCTTTTACCGGGATTTGCCATAATAACCTATAGATTACACATAAAACATAAAAAAAATACATGTGATCTATAGCCGTTCGCTGCGGACAAGTTTCAGCGATTCCTGTACCGGGGGCTGTCTGGTTACTTGGTTCAGGCCTCTTTGGACTTACAGGTCTCCGAAGAAAACAATAACAAATTTCTTTAAAATATATTCAGGCGGATAGAGATCCGTCTGGGAGACTTGGAGGTGAAAGTCCTCTTCCGGCC
>JAAEKY010000437.1 GCA_024227235.1 Desulfobacteraceae bacterium
TGCCACTGGCAAGAAAAGGCTCGGGTGGCCCAGGCAACTTGTTGCCTGGGTTGCGAAGCAACAAGAGGATAGTTTGATAACTTTTTCCCGAGCATTAACCGTATAAATTATCTTGATTTTAGATTGAGCCTAATAAAATTCGTCAATGCGGCGCACAAAATTTGATTTTGGCAACCATGCCTACTTCGTGACATTTTCCTGCTATCGACGCAGAAAACTTTTAGATCATGACCAAGCCAAACAGATTGTCATCCATTTTCTTGCAGCACAATTGAAGAATCAATCCGGTACTTGTATCGGGTTTGTGATTATGCCGGATCATGTGCATGCCATTATCCATTTTCAAAATGCCGGATCGCTCAGTATTTTTATAAACCAGTGGAAACGACGATCTTCGATCCAGCTTAAAAACCTTTACCGAACACATTTAGCTCGTTATGGCCTCAAGATTGACCTGAAAGATCCCATATGGCAACCTAAGTATTACGTGTTTAACATTTACTCCGAATCCAAGATGAAAGAAAAGTTGGCTTATATGCATGCAAATCCGATTCGCGCTGACCTGGTGGATCATGCCGAGAACTGGATGTTTGGTTCAGCCCGTTGGTACTTGCTGGGCAAATCGGTGGGTGTGCTGATAACGCCACCTAAATAAAGACCTCTTGGCCTTCGGCCACCGGCAATTCTTGCCGGTGTCACCCGTGCTTGGGGATCAAACCTAAACTTGTCATTTAACCGCTATGGATTACATGTTTAGGCTTTTTCCTTTAATGGACTTGCGTATGAATTAATCAACCAGCCTATTAATGATTGAATATGCCATCGTGAAAAAAGATTGATTGCTGCCAAGCAGTCCTTTTCCCAACAAAAAGAGAATTAATAGATCCCTGCGGTCCCTCATGTTTGACATTTAACAGGTTTTGTGAGCGCCCAAGCACCAAGTCAATTATAGCGTTATGCCAGAGAGGTACTATATGGAATGTGATCTGAATCTTACAGCAACAGAATGGTCTGGATTTCAGAAGTATACGCAAATGAAAAAGCAAAAAGAACTAAAGGGTTTCATAAATGGATCTTGGCTCGATTTGATAGTTTGGTTAGCTTTAATCCTTTTTTTCTATATTGGTTTTACATATGTCGGTAGCGTGCACTATCCAACTGCAATTTTAATCTCTTGCATATTTTTAATAGTGATCGGTTTGTGGTTCTGGAATTTAATAAGATTAAAAAGGGCACTCGCTCCTTCTGAACAGGGACCTTTTTTGGGAAAACATCACTACCTTTTTGATGAAGCGGGTATCCAATTAAAAGGGAAAGGATATAAAAGATGCAATGATTGGTACTCTGTAAAATCGATTGAAAGGGGAAATGGTATGATAATGCTTTTCATTGACACAGCCCAAGCCTTTATATTCCCTGAGAATCAAATAGACGATATAGATGAGTTTATGAAAAATATAAATAGGAGAATAGTAGGAGAAGAATATAAGCCAGAAAAGATAAGTCGATAGATCCCTACGATTCCTTTTATTTATATTTTAGCAGGTTTTGTGAATAATAAAAAGCTGTTTAGAATTTAACATAATATGAGTAACAGGGATTACTAAAAACTCCTTAATCAGGCTCCTATAGTTTTTCTCTATCAACCCTTGTACCTCGCTCCGTTGAGAAGGTCATAGAAGGCTATTGTACGAAAGGAAACTGTAATGATTATTTTTGGTTGGGGACATGTCACGAATAAACAATACGGAGCTACTTTGGCAGACAATTGCTCCAATTGCAATAACGACAGCTGGTGGCACTTGCTCAGAAATCGCAAGTGGTTCACTTTGTTTTTTATTCCTGTGATTCCTTATAA
>JAAEKY010000438.1 GCA_024227235.1 Desulfobacteraceae bacterium
CATTGTCCTGCCGGGTTTATAAGGGGTTTTTGGTCTTTAAATATGCTCCCATAAGCAGTCTGTTTTTAGGGGTGATATCTTTAGGAATCGTCTGAGTCACAATTTTATATCCTTTTGATTGAAGTCTTTGAGCTCTTATTGTATCTACAGCAAGCGTCTTCTCCATCCAGCCGTCAAGGCTACCTGTTGTACATATTTTTAGATCATGGCAACAGGGCAGGACTGCTATCTTTGCATGCTGATCAATCGCCTTATCCATAATCAAATCGGTCAAAGCCCCACAGGCATGCGCGGAGACCACAATATCTGTTGAATACACTAAAACATCTTGAACTGGTTTTTCTTTGTATACAATTCGATTTTTCAACCTTGGCCAGGATTCTATCAATGCATTGGATAATTTTTTTGCATTTAAAGGAATTTTTTTGTCCACTGCCATAGCTTTTTTTGAACTGTCATCAAGGATGAGCATTATGTGTGCTAAAAGGCCATGGCCGCAGGCAAGATCCAACACCCTACCCCCCCTATATTTTCTCCGAACTCGCTTTGCCATTTCCCATGCCTCATAAAGTTCTTTCCTTGGCAAAGTTCCGGCGCGGCAAACAGCTCTGGCTATTTTATCAAACAGGGTATTGCCTTTAAAGAGAGTCGCTTGTTGTGGGGTTAGCCTATTTTTAGATGCTTTTTTCATACACTTGTAAATACCGAATACCTGATATTTTCACAAGCAATATAGATTTAAAAAAAATTGTTGAAATAATTGAACATTTTCCTAATCCATGGCATGTTGAAGCATCATTAATCCAAATGAGGTGACACATGAGTTATAAATCTAAAAATCAAACTCTTTCATTTTCAGATCTGGAATTGTCTCAGAAAAAAGCAAAGAACAGAACACTTAAGCACTTGAAACGAATTAAAAAAAGTATTGAATGGAATACAATTGAGTCCACCCTGATAAAAAGCTATCCTGTAGGCAAACATAAAAAAGGACCTCAAGCGTATTCACCTTTAATGCTGTTTAAATGTCTGCTTTTAAGAAATTGGTTTCAGATTAATTCTGATACTGACTTGGAAAGCCTGATTAATGATCGATTTTCCTTTAAAAAATTTATCGGGTTGCCTATGGGGCAATCTGCTCCTGACAGCTCTACCTTTTCAAGATTTAGAAAACGACTTACAATGAAAAAATATAATAAGGTGCTTTCAGATATTTCTGATCAATTATCCGGTAAAAATCTCATTATCAACATGGGGAATGTTTTGGATGTAAAAGTCATCAAATCGAATAGGCCGTCTTAAAAACAAACTTGAACATCGCTATCAAATATCAGCATTATATAGTCGCAAACTGTTTGAAACCACAGATATGCTGCTGGCTGCCATTGCAAGAGCGGCTAAAATCGGATGAAGCTGTCTTAAAAAATCTGGAAAGTACTCAAAAGGTGCTAAAATTCCTGCTGCCACTGGAATTAAAATAATATTATAAAAAAATGCTAAAAACAAATTCTGTTTAATCGTGGCAATAGTTTTTCTGCTGATCATTATTGCTTTTGGGATACCTAATAAATTACCACTGGATAAAATGACATCTCCGGTTTCAATGGCTACATCTGTTCCCGTACCAATGGCAAAGCCAATATCAGCCTGGGCAAGCGCTGGAGCATCATTGATCCCATCGCCTACCATTCCAACCAGAACATTATCTTGCTGAAATGTTTTTACTTTTCCTGATTTTTCTTCAGGCCTTACTTCTGCTTCAACTTCATCCACAGTCACTTCATCTGCAATTGCCTTTGCGGTCTGTACATTATCCCCGGTGAGCATAACCACTTTAAGATTTTTAGCATGAAGCGCTTGAATGGCTTGTTTTGATTCTGGTTTTAATACATCAGAAACGGATAGTATTCCTAAAGCCTCATCTTCTTTTGCTAATACCATGACGGTTCTACCCATGTTCTGAAACTCAAGGATTGTATCTCGAATAGAATCCAGCATGCTTGAATCCTGTTCAAACCACCCTGGTTTGCCTAATCTGTATACCTGATCACCCAGCTTTCCTTCTACACCCAAACCACTGTGGGCTTTAAAATTAGTTGGATCACTTAATACCAATGCTTTCTCTTGTGCAAATGCGACGATAGCCTTACCAATAGGATGTTCTGATCCTTTTTCAAGAGAAGCTGCAAGGATTAAAAGTTCTTCTGAAGAGATATCAGACATCTTGGCAGGAATAAAGTCCACGACTGTAGGTTTGCCCTGGGTGATGGTGCCGGTTTTATCCAGCACAATCGTTTCAAGATTGGCTGCATCTTCAAGGGCTTCGCTTCTTTTAAACAGAATTCCGTTTTCAGCGCCTTTACCTGTGCCTGCCATAATGGCTGTTGGGGTGGCAAGCCCTAACGCACAGGGACATGCAATAACGAGCACGGCTACCATTCTGATCATGGATGGGACAAACTCTGACGTTATTCCCCACCAGATACCAAAGGTAATTAATGCAATAATGATGACAGCAGGAACAAAGACAGCTGCCACTTTATCTGCAAGGGCCTGGATGGGTGCTTTGCTGCCCTGGGCTTCCTGAACCAGTCGAATAATCTGGGAAAGTGCGGTATCTTTACCCACACGAGTGGCTTTGAATTTTATAAGTCCTTGACCATTAACCGTACCACCGGTCACTGTATCATCTTTTAATTTATCAACAGGGATAGGTTCTCCGCTGAGCATTGATTCATCAACAGCAGAAGTGCCATCAATGATGACACCATCAACCGGAAACCGTTCTCCGGGTCGGATAACAATAACATCACCCAACTGAACCCTTGAAATGGATATTTCTTTTTCTACATCATTCTCAACAATTGTGGCTGTTTTGGGTTGAAGTCCAATGAGTTTCTTTATTGCCCCTCCTGTTTTTCCTTTGGTTCGGGCTTCAAGAAGTTTACCAAATTTGATTAAGGTAATGATAACGGCAGAGGTCTCAAAATAAACATGTCCGCCCAGTCCTGGCAACAAAAGAATGGCCAGCGAATAAAAATAAGCCACTGATGATCCAAGGGCAATAAGCACATCCATATTGGTGGTCTTGTTTTTTAAATTCTTATATGCGCCTATATAATAGTCCACCCCTGTATAAAATTGAACCGGCGTTGCAAGAAACAAAAAGAACCAATTCATCCACGACGCATGACTCCATGCGCCAATAAGACCAAAGTCTCTTGACATGCTGATGATAAATAATGGAAGGGCAAACACAACACCGACAATAAATTTTTGTGTCTGATCTTTTATTTCTGCATTCCGTACAATTTCTTCTACATCCTCTTCATCCCGGCCTTCATCAGCAAGGATCAGATCAAACCCTATTTTTTTAATTTCAGATACAATTGTATCAAGAGAAACCAGTGAAGGGATATAATCCACATGCAATCTTTCAGATGCAAAATTGACCGAAGCTGTTACAACTCCTTCCACCTTTTTATTTAAAGTTCGTTCAATGTTGGCAGCACAATTGGCGCAGCTCATCCCGGTGACAGGAAGTTCTTTTCTAGTCAAAGGAACCTTAAACCCCAAATCTTGAATTTTTTGTATGATGTCGTTTGATTGGATTTTATCTGGATGGTATGACACCAATGCCTGCTCGGCCGCGAAATTCGTATTGGCTTCTGTAACGCCATCAAGCTTACTGACATTCCTGGTAATGCTGGCTGCACAATTGGCACAGCTCATCCCGGTAATCGGCAAAGTCAGCGTCTGCTCAGTCATTAAAAGCCTCCGTGAAAATTAAAACATTAAGACAACAACAGGGTAGTGTCTTAGATTATTGATGTAATATAACCATAAATTATTAATTTGCAAAATTTGATAAATTTCCATATTTTGAGCAGATGATCATTCTGAATGCCATATTCCCGATATTTGCACTGCTTACTCTTGGAGGATTCCTCAAGCACTTTAATATTACCAATGATGTCTTCTTAAAAACTGCTGATAAGCTGGTATATTATATCTTTTTTCCAGTCATGTTGTTCTGGAAAATTGGAAGTTCAGCACCAGACAGAAGTATCAGTCTCCATTTATGCCTTGCTTCTATTCTCTCTGTTATCATTGTTTATCTACTGAGCCTGTCTGCGATCCGGTTATTTCGGATCTCACATTTTCAGGCGGGCTCATTTTCCCAGGCATGTTACAGGTTTAATACCTATATTGGCATGGCCATTGTTATGAACACACTTGGAGAACCAGGTATCAGATACTTTGGTATCCTGATCGGATTTACCATACCTATTATTAATGTACTGGCTGTTTCTACATTGATTTGGCATTCTAATAAAAAGAGAAATTTTCAACAAAATGTAGTGTATCTTTTAAAAGCACTGATTTCCAATCCTTTAATCCTTGGATGTGTTGCAGGAATCTTTTTTTCCCGATCCCAGACTTCTTTCCCTGTTTTCATTGAAAATACATTTCAGCTCATGACGGCAGTTACCATGCCACTGGCCTTGATTTCCATCGGTGGATCACTGACTTTAGCAGGTCTTAAACACAACACTAAAATTTCTTTTATTGCATCCATGCTAAAGATATTGGTGTTGCCTGTCATTGGATTTATACTTTTTACTTTATTTAATGTTACAGATATCCCGTTCAAGGCAGGGATGATTTTTTTCACCTTACCAACTTCAACCTCTATATATGTTCTTTCTGCACAATTGAACAGCGATACCCAGCTTGCATCTGCTGCGATTATGCTGTCAACTTTACTGTCGTTTGTTTCTTTATCGATTGCATTACTTATTTAAAAGGATTGATGTGAAATCATCATCCTTGTTTAGGCGAAAAAAAGGATTGAATCCATCCGAATAATGTATTCCCTTTGAGAGATTCTTTTTCTGCAGTTTCGAGCGCACGTGTCATATTAATTGAATCTGAAAATCTGTCTTTTCGTGTGGTAATGGGTTGATCCGGGTCCAGTTGTTTAATTACTTTAGCTGGATTTCCTGCTGCAATCACATCGGGCGGCACATCTGAAGTGACAACAGATCCTGCACCAATAATACTGTTTTTCCCAATGGTTACCCCTTTGCACACAATCGCACTATCCCCAATCCAAACATTTTCTTCAAGAATCACACAAGATGTCTCATCGGATGTCATGGATCGATCATAGATACCGTGCCAGTCTGAATCGGTTATATATGCATGACTGGCCAGCATACAGGAATCAGAAATTATTATGCTGTTGGCTGCACTTATTCTGACACCCGGAGAAATGAGGACATGATTGCCAATCATAATCCCATTCACATCTTTTTTATTGGACCAGACTGTCAATCGGGTTTTTTTATCAGAACAGCCTAAAAGGGTGATATTATCACCAATGCTTATGGGGCTGCCAAATAATTCGATATGCCAGGGTTTTACAATAAACGGATGTTTCCCAAGTGATTTCAACTGTGGGGAAAGCTTATAGCGAATATATAAATTCTGAAGTCTGTACCAGGCTTGTTTAATGTAATAAGGTCTATAATCTTTTATCAATTTACAAGATCCGTATAAATAAATCCATTCCAGGAGCTATGGTTGAGCAGCCCAGATGCCGGTGTTAAAGAAAATAATGCATCCATTGCCATTAGAACGACTGCATTGGTCCAGGAAATCTTTTCTTCAGGCCAGATCACCATATCCGGATAAGTATACCCACACCAATATGTTTTATCATCGTATATCCTGTCCTGAATCCAGGAAAAAACAATCTTTGCTTTTTCAACACTTCCCATTCCATTTAAAGCAAGAACCAGTTCTGATGTCTCTGCAATGGTCACCCACGGCTGGTCTGATACACATCTTACGCCTTGCCCTTCAATGACATATTTACTCCAGTATTTTTCAATTCGACGGTTAGCGTTTTCTCCCGTAATTGCACCGCTTAGGATGGGGTAAAACCAATACATGGAAAACCTGGATTTACTGACATTATATTTATGGGGGTTCTTTCTAATAGATTTGCCTAAATTTTCAAAAGATGTTTCCCACAGGGTTCTCTTTTTGCCAAGAATATTTGCAACTGCTATCGCACATTTCAAGCTCAGAAAAATGGAACTTGAGCCTGTCAGAAGAGACATGGGATCAACAATGCCTTCCGGGCTTTTCGCCCAATGAACTTCCCCACCTTTTGCCTGAAGGCTAATGGCATAATCGATCCCCTTTTCCATAGTCGGCCACATGTATCTAAGAAATGAGGTGTCTTTATTGATCAACCAGGTATGGAAAAGACCCACTGAAATATAGGCTGCCATATGAGTTTCACAGGTTTGGTCTTTAGGTTTCCCGTCAATATATGAAGAATACCAGGAACCATCAGGGTTTTGAATAGTTTTTAACCATTCAAATGCCTGGTAGGATGCGTTAAAGCGCTTTCCAACATTCAACCCCATAATGGATTCTACAAGATCCCATGGATCGGTTTTCCCGTCTGTATGCCAAGGAATATCACCAGACTCTTTTTGGAGAGTTAAAATCCAATCCGTAACTGAGTCGATGTTCAGGGCATTAGAAGATTCAATCTTGGGGTCTTTTAGCGGCATCAAATGTCTCCGATCAATAAATATCCTTAAAAATTACTTAGTCACATTATCAGACCTCTGTTTTTTTTACAAGAAGCATACATTTTAATTCATGAATGACTATTCATAAGCCTATTTTTTTTCATAATCGATTTATATTATCCTTAAACTCTATATGTCTAATATATCTAACAGATTGAAATTGAACAAAAAAATTTCTCAAACACTGGGAATCATTTTCAAATATTTTTACTTGACAACCTGTGTCATAATCTGCTAATCAAAAATGAATACTCATTCATAATTATTGATAATAACCCTTGAAGTAGGAGGAAATCATGATAAGAAAAGTTAGAAAGGCAGCAGTTATCGGTTCCGGGATAATGGGAGGCGGAATTGCCGCCCTTCTTGCCGGTGCCGGTGTAAAGGTGCAGCTTTTGGATATCGTTCCATTTGATTTAACAGATGACGAAAAAAAAGACCCGGCAGCACGTAACCGAATGGTTAAAGCAGGTATGGATGCCGCTTTGGCATCTGCCCCATCATTGTTCTTTAATAAAAAGGATGCCGGTTTAATATCAATTGGTAACCTTGATGACGATTTTGATACCCTGGCAGAATGTGATTGGATCATTGAGGTTGTTGTTGAAAACCTTAAAATCAAACAAGAACTTTTTGCAAAAATTGAAAAAGTAAGAAAACCAGGTTCTGTTGTTTCCTCAAATACTTCAGGTATTCCTTTAAAAGATATCAGTGAAAATTTTTCACAAGACTTTAAAGAACATTTCATGGGAACCCACTTTTTTAACCCGGTTCGCTACATGCATCTTCTTGAATTGATACCCGGTGCAGAAACCCTTCCTGAAATCCTTGATTTTATTGCTGCTTTTGGTGAGAAAAACCTGGGTAAAGGGATTGTCTGGGCAAAAGACACACCAAACTTTGTAGGAAACAGAATTGGTATCCAGGGCATTGGCGCTGCCATGAACGCTATGGTTGAAGAAGGTCTAACAATTCCTGAAGTAGATGCCATTTTCGGACCCGCCCTTGGTCGTCCAAAAACGGCCTATTTTAAAACAGTCGATTTAGTCGGTCTTGATACGGTCATCAATGTGTGCAAAAACTCTTATGAACTCTGTGTAAATGATGAGCAAAGAGATGCCTTGATACTGCCGGAATTTGTTGGAAAAATGGCTGAAATGAACCTGTTGGGAAATAAAACCCAAGCGGGTTTTTATAAAACAGAATTGACACCTGAATGGAAAAAATTAAGAAAAGTTCTTAACCCCGCCACCATGGAATATGAAGATTTAGTAAGGCCCTCTTTCCCTTGTATTGATGAAGCAAAGAAAAAAGAGACCTTAAAAGAAAAGGTGGATTGTGTGCTGAACGCAGACGATAAAGGTGGAAAATTTGCCTGGAGAATGGCAGCAAACAGTTTCCAGTATGCCGCCAACCGAGTTCCTGAAATTGCAGACACCATCATTGAAATCGACAACTCAATGAAATGGGGATACAACTTTGAAATGGGCCCCTTTGATCTTTGGGATGCCTATGGTGTTCAAAAAGCCTGTGACAGAATGGAAAAAGAAGACCTCGACGTTCCTGCCAACGTTAAAGAGATGCTTGCCAAAGGAAATTCTCAGTTTTATAAACTTGAAAACGGCATTAAATACTACTATGACTTTGCGTCTGGTGAATACAAAGCCATCCCACTCAGTAAAAACATGGTGTCCATTGCAGCGGCTAAAGGCAATAACAAAACAGTTCTGGAAAATAAAAGTGCCAGTCTTGTGGATATCGGAAATGATGTCTTCTGTGTAGAATTTCATACAAAAATGAATGCCATTAATGCTGAAATTGTTGATACCATTGATGAAGCACTTAACTATGTGGATAAAAACGGTGCGGGTCTTGTCATTGGGAATGAAGCCGGTGGTATGCCGGGTGCATTTTCTGCTGGAGCCGACCTGGGGTTCGTTTCCAAACTCTGCCACGATAAAAAATATACTGAAATTGACGCTTTCCTGAAAAAAGCCCAGGATGGCATTCAAAAGACAAAGTATGCATCCTTCCCTGTTGTTGCTGCACCGTATGGCATGGTGCTTGGTGGCGGATGTGAAACCTGTTTGGGCGCAGACAAGATAGTTGCCCATTCTGAACTTTACATGGGGCTTGTAGAAATTGGTGTTGGACTGCTTCCTGGCGGTGGTGGTTGCATGAACCTGTGGAAAAAATATATCAATGCCCTTCCTGCAAAAACGGCTAAAGATATCGATCTCGCCAAATTATTTGTACCCGCTGTGATGAAAATAGCCATGGCTGCTGTTTCCATGTCAGCTGCTCAGGCAGTGGGCAATGGATTTCTTGGACAAGCCGACAGAATCGTATTCAACCGGGATAACCTTGTGGGCGAAGCCAAAAAAGAGGTGCTTAAAATGGTGGATGACGGTTATTCTCCCCCACCCAAACAGCCCCTTATTGTAATGGGTGATGCAGGCCAGGGTATGGTGAATGCAGAAATTTTCAACATGCTGAATGGTAAATTCCTGAGTGATTATGATGCATTCCTTGTCAAACGAATTGCATATGTAATGAGTGGCGGTAATGTTAAAGTGGGAAGCGCTATTGATGAAGATGTTATTCTGAAACTTGAAAGAGACGCATTTGTTGACTTCTGTAAAGAAGAAAAAACGGTTGCCAGAATCGATCACATGCTTAAAACAGGCAAACCACTCAGAAACTAAAGGAGAACTCAAGTTATGAGAGACGCATATATTGTACAATCAGTCAGGACCCCTGGCTGCAAACAGAAAAGAGGTCTGTTCAATCAGACAAGACCTGAAGAACTTGTTTCTTTCATCATGAAAACTGCTGTTGAAAGAACAAAAAATCTTACACCTGAAGACCTTGATGATATCATGCTTGGTTGTGCTTTCCCGGAAGGGGAACAAGGCCTCAACCTTGGCAGGCTTGCCGGTCAAATGGCTGGATTTCCTGAAAAAGTCTCCGGTGCAACTGTGAACAGATTCTGTGCCTCCGGCCTTGAAGCCATAGCCCTTGCATCCATCAGAGTTCAGATGGGATGGTCCGACGTAACCATCGGTGCCGGTGTTGAATCCATGACATTTGTTCCCATGGGAGGCAACACTCCCCGACCTCATCCTGAATATTCAGTATCCAACCCTGAAAATTATATTTCCATGGGTGTGACAGCAGAAAATGTTGCCAAAAGATATAATATATCCAGAGAAGACCAGGATAAATTTGCTGCTGATTCCCAGGCAAAAGCTGTTGCTGCAAGGGATAATGGACTTTTTACCGAAATCGTACCCACCCCTGCATATAAGTACGTACTCCAGGCAGACGGCACATATAATAAAGAACAGTTTATTGTTAAGCATGATGATGGCATCCGCGCATCCACTGCTGAAGGCCTTGCAAAGCTGAGAACTGTTTTCTCAGCAGTGGGAAGCGTTACAGCCGCTAACTCTTCACAGACAACAGATGGTGCCGCAGCTACAATCATCGCATCAAAAGAAAAATGTGATGAACTGGGTCTTGAACCTATTGCCAAGCTTGTGACATACGCGACGGTAGGCTGCAAATCAGATGAAATGGGTGTTGGACCTCGCTATGCTATCCCACAGGCATTAAAGCAGGCTGGACTCACAATAGACGATATTGATATCTATGAAATAAATGAAGCTTTTGCTTCGCAGGCGCTGTACAGCATCCGGGAACTGGATCTTGAAAAATACATGGACAGAATCAATATTCATGGTGGTGCCATTGCATTGGGTCATCCTTTAGGGTGTAC
>JAAEKY010000439.1 GCA_024227235.1 Desulfobacteraceae bacterium
AAATGATAAAAACCAATAGAAAAAACTTAAATAAATTCATATTGTTCCCTATCTCACCCTGGAGCGATTAGTTATCCCGGTCGCAAATGATCACCATTATAGAAGCGGCATCCCTGGAAGGTTACAATTTGAGCAGTCATAAGCAATATACTGTAAATTTTATTTGTCTTTTTACTGACGTTGGGATCATACATCTGATCAGTCTGCCATACGGACTTGAACAAAACTCGTCTTATGGCACAAAAATTATAGGAAAACGCGGGGGAAAGACAAACAAGATTGTTTTTTATTCCCAAAGTATTTAATTCTAATAATGAATTTATTCCACCATCTCACAAATCGAACCACATGAACGGTCTATGAAACAGAATAAAGCGTGAAAGTTTGCTGAATTTGGATCTCACTGCTTTGATCTCTTTTTTTATCCCGGGTGTATCGTAGCAGAAGGTAATAATGCATCGCTCCGGTTTAAGATTGGAGCCGAAAACACACGGTCCGACACCTTCCAAAAGGAAAAAACAGTCTGCACTGAACAAGCTTTCCTTTTTCGCACATTCGATGAGCTGTGCGTAAACAGAGTTGTCCAACGACAGAATAAAAATATAATCAAGAAGGATTATGATATCCCTGGTATGGATATTTTTACAGCACTTGCCTTTACAGCTTCCAATGCATACATCGAAATATTTCCCGGCCACCGAATTCAAATCATCTTGGGCGTTTTGAATTTCCAAACTTATGCTGCGCAGCTTTTTGCGTTCTTCTACATTAAAACTGTTGAGAATTTCCTGCGCCCGCTTGATTTTGTTTTCACTTTCCATTGCTGAATTGAGCCCTGTGAATTAAGAAGAAGGGCTCCAGAGTATAGGCGTTAAGGGTTTTATATTTTCACATGTTCTATGCAATCCCGACGAAATCAAAATTCATCTTTGCCTGAAATTTTTCAATGCGCTTAAAAATCTCCTTGAGCATTGTCTGCTCGATGCGTGTGAGTCGTTTGGGATTAATAAAATTATCGAGCGGTTTTTTACGCTCCATAGCCACGGTGACCTGGCGTGTAAACCGCAACTGCATCATGAAGCTGTATGCCTTTTCCAGTTCATCATACTCTTCCTGCGTCAGTATTTCTTTGATACTCAACTGGTGCAGGCGATCAAGGGTGTTCGTGGCTTCAATACCATTTTTGAGGGCATACACACGGGCAAAACCAACAATAGGCATCATGGCGCTTTTAATGTCAAAAGCATCACGGTGCTCCCCCTTGGACTCCACTACAAAGTTCCGAAAAAAACCCAACGGCGGTTTGAATTTCAGTGCAAACTCCGTCAGATATCGTAAAAATCCGGATCGGTTCTTCATAACCGCATTGAGTTGGTCACGTAA
>JAAEKY010000440.1 GCA_024227235.1 Desulfobacteraceae bacterium
CAGAAAAATGGGTATTACTTTTGCCATTGATGATTTTGGTACAGGTTACTCATCTCTTGCTTATTTAAAACACCTGGAAGTTACTTTTTTGAAAATCGATCAGACTTTTGTAAGGGACATGTTAATTGATGCTTCAGATGCTGAAATTATTAAAGCGACAATTGATATGGCCAAGGCTCTTGGACTGATCACTATTGCAGAGGGTATTGAAGAAAAAGGCCAGGCTGATTTGCTCACTCAACAGGGGTGTGAAATCGGCCAGGGTTATTATTTCAGCCGTCCTCTTGATGCAATAGAGATTGTAAACTCTTTTTCTTGATAACAAAACAATGTTCAAGGTATCGTTTTTCAGTCTATGACATCTTATGATTTTTATCCTATACTCAAAAGAATTTAAAAATTATAGGAATCAATGCTCTTGGCACAACCTAAAAAAAGAATACGAATTGGTGACTTGCTGGTTGAGAACAAGCTGATCTCTGAGGGACAATTAAATGCGGCATTAGCTGATCAAAAA
>JAAEKY010000441.1 GCA_024227235.1 Desulfobacteraceae bacterium
AAAATTCCAGAAGTTGTAACAATTGAGAAGATAGATTTGATTGTTATGGGATCAAGAGGTGTAACTGATTTTGTCGGCTTACTGCTCGGCAGTGTCGCCCATCAGGTACTCCATAAGTCAGATTGTCCTGTTTTTATAACAAAATAGTACCATGGGGTATGTTTTAGTTTATTTATTGTCATTCCTTGACAAAAAAAGTACTATATGGTTATCATATGTTTTATGAAAACCGATCTTACTTTTGTAGGAAAGAATATTCGTTTTTTTCGAAGGTCAAGAAACTGGACACTTTTACAGCTTGCATCAAAAATAGGTATCCAGGAAGGACCTTTAGGACGCATTGAAAGAGGGATTAATCTCCCTTCTGCAAGCGTGTTATTCCAACTTTCAAAGGCATTAAAGGTTTCAATAGATGATCTGTTTGCATCTGAATCCTGCCAATCATTCGACAAAGGTTCTGTTGCAGAAGACATAATATCTCCAATATTGCCAAAATCTCTTTTAAATGCTTGTCACAGCATAATGGCAGCCTTTCATGCACTGGAAGATATCTGCAAGGTACAGAAATATGCTTTTCTTCCTTTATCCATTCCTTTTAGCCCAACTTACCAGGGTATGGAACAGCTATCAGCACGTGTACGAACATATCTGAGAATAGGTGATTCTGTAGTGTTTGATAATTTTGAGCTGTTTGAAAATTTTGGCTTAAGAATTATCCTTTTCCCTTTTACAAGAGGAACAAAAGAGATCAATTCCATTTCATTCTACGAACCCAATTTTCATAATGCTTTCTTTTTTTTAAATTCAAAAAAGAATCCTGAAAAGCAACTTTTTTCCCTTGTTTACGAACTTGGGAAAATATTGATATCCAATCAATTGGCATTACAAAGTCAGTCTTTTTTCCCTGATAAAAATGAAAGTAATGAAGATAAAAGGCCAATTAACGCAAAACGTGCAGCTAACCGTTTTGCTGCAACCTTTTTAATGCCTGAAACCGCAGTCCGTACAACTGTAAGTCAGCTTGGCATAACCAAACAAGGTTGGTCATGGGAACTTCTTTTAAGAATCAAGCACCGCTTTGGAGTATCTACAGAATCCTTTTTATACCGCCTGAAAGAACTTGGTCTGATTACAAGCAATCTTGTAGATTCATTAAAGACAAGAATAGAAGAATTTTATAAATCAACAAATTATCAGGAACCTGATTCAACAAGACGTTGCCTTACACCAAATGGCAGGTTTTTTGATTTACTACTAACAGCACAAAACATCAAAGAGGTAAAACAGGAATTATTTGAAATAAAGAAGATAGAAAAACAATATAAAATAGAGAAGAAATGATTTTTCATTTAATGATAAAATTACAAGGAAAAATTTTTTAATATGAAGAAGAAAATACTTCAATTCTACGCACATTCTAAAGAAAATGAGACATTTGATAAATGGCAGACGATCGAGGACCACCTGAAGGGCGTTGCTTATTTGTCTGAGCAGTTTGGGAAAGAGTTCTCTTCTGATAAATTTGCTAAAATTTCAGGTTGTTTTCATGACCTTGGAAAGTATTCACAGGAGTTCCAGAATAGATTAATCAATAATGGGGAAAAGGTTGATCATGCAACAGCAGGCGCTCAGTTTATCTACGAAAGGTATGGTCATCAATTTGGAAAATTAATGAGCTATGTGATTGCCGGGCATCATTCAGGTCTGCCAAACGGCAATGAAAATGAAACCTCTGATCTTAAAAATCGTTTAAAGAAAACTGTTTGTGAATATAGAACAAATATTGATACCAAATATGAACAGCTTGAGATAACAAACGAAGACTTTCCTTTTAAAAATTTAGATATTGTAGATGGGTTTGACTTAAGTTTTTTTATTCGAATGGTTTTTTCCTGCGTTGTTGATGCGGATTTTTTAGATACCGAACGCTTCATGGATACAGAAAAATCGGAAAACAGAAAAGGGTATTTGCCCCTTAATAAATTAAGAGAAAAATTGGATTCCCATTTAAGAAAATTAGTTGATAAAAAAAAGAACATTAATATTATTCGTAACAGGATTTTGCAAAACTGCTTGACAGCCGCTGATAGCAAAAGGGGTTGTTTTTCTTTGACTGTTCCAACCGGAGGTGGAAAAACTTTTTCATCATTAGCTTTTGCATTGAAACACGCCATCAAGAACAATCAACGCAGGATAATTTATGTCATACCATATACAAATATTATAGAACAAAATGCTGAGGTAATGCGTTCAATACTTGGGGATGATGCAGTGATTGAACATCACAGCAATATTGATCCCTCAAAGGAACACTATAGATCAAAATTAGCTTCTGAAAATTGGGATGCACCTATCATTGTAACAACCAACGTCCAGTTTTTTGAATCCTTATTTGCATATCGAGGTTCCAGATGCAGAAAACTTCATAATATTGCAAACAGCATAGTTATTTTTGATGAAGCCCAGATGTTACCTGTTGATCTTTTAAAACCTTGCCTGCGAACTTTAACTGCTCTTACTAAATGCTATAATACATCAATTGTTCTGTGCACAGCTACTCAACCATTTTTGGAGAAAAATAAACAACTGAAAGAAGGATTAACTGATGTAAAAGAAATCATCACAGAGCCACAAAAATTATATAATGATTTAAAGCGAGTAAAAGTGAATATTTTAAAAGAACGCGTGGCAACGGAAGTGCTGGCAGAAAAATTAAGAAAACATGAAAAAGTTTTATGTATTGTCAGTACGAAAAAGTTAGCATTTGAACTTTTTGATAAAATTTCAGACCTGAGCAATGTATACCATCTCAGCTCATTAATGTGCCCAGTACATCGAAGTGAAATTATTAAACAAATCAAGGCTGACCTCAAGGATAAAGAAACATGCAGGGTTATCAGCACTCAGTTGATTGAAGCTGGAGTTGATATTGATTTTCCTATTGTTTACAGAGCTATTGCCGGTATTGATTCAATTGCTCAGGCAGCCGGAAGATGTAACAGGGAAGGCAAGTTGAGTACTGGAATTGTCAATGTTTTTTTTCCTGAAAACGGTACACCTCCCGGTTTTTTAAGAAAAAGTGCTGAAACAGCTGAAATTGTTTTAGGTCATCATCTTAATGCTTTATCTTTGGAATCAGTGGAAGAATATTTTAAGCGTCTTTATCAGGACTCTGATCTTGATAAATTTAATATCATTCAAGAACTCAATAGTTGTGCATCTGATTTGGATTTTTCTTTTAGATTAGTTGCTCAACGATTTCAAATGATACGAAACGATACTAAGACTTTAATAATCCCTTGGGGAGAGGAAGGTGAAAAAAGGGTTGATGCATTACGCTCTTGTTTTAATGAAACAAAAGATATTATCAGAAATCTTCAAAGATATACAATTCAGATTCATCCCCATAGCTTGGAAAAAATAAAAGATAACTTTGAAATCATAAAAGATGAGTATTGGGTGCTTAATAAAATGAAGATTTATAGCAAAGAAACAGGACTGATTTTAGAAACAGAAACCAATTATGAAACAATTATAGTATAGATGATTTGATAATTTGAAATGTCATAAAAAGGAGGTGCTTGATGTCCTATGGAATAAGAATAAAAGCTTGGGGGGAGCGAGCATGCTTTACCAGACCTGAAATGAAGGTTGAACGGGTGAGTTATGATGTGCCAACACCTTCATCGGTTAGAGGAATTTTAGAGGCAATTTATTGGAAGCCGTCTATCCGTTGGGTCGTAAGTAAAATTATTGTACAAAATCCGATCAGTTTTGAAAATATCAGGCGAAATGAATTGAGCGGTAAGCTATCAAAAAATAGTATAACCAAAGCAATGAGCGATGGAGAATCCAGAGTTGAAATATGCATTGACGCTTTGGATAAGAAGGGAAAGCTAAAAAATCGTCAACAAAGGGCTTCAATGGTGTTAAAAAATGTATCTTATATTTTTGAGGCATTTTTTGAAATGACTGGTATTAAATCGGAGAAAAAAGACGATCAGAATCCTCAAAAACACCTTGAGATTTTTACAAGGCGGGCGCAAAAAGGTCAGTGTTTTCATCAGGCTTATTTTGGGTGTCGGGAGTTTCCGGTTAATTTTGAGTGGATGGATGATGATACTACAACGACTTCATTTCAAGGTGAAAGAGATTTGGGGTGGATGTTATATGATATGGATTTTAAAGATAAAAAAGATCCAAAACCTCTTTTTTATCGCCCCAAAATGGTTAATGGAATTATTGATGTGCCTCACTACAAATCAGGGGAGGTCATTGGATGATATTACAATTGTTATGTCAATATTATGACAGGCTACAGCAGGATACTGATGTTGATATTCCTGAAATTGGTTTTAGCCAAGAAAAAATCAGTTTTGTCATTGTTATCGATAAAAATGGAACTATGGTAGGTGGCAAACCACAGGATATCAGAGAGACAAATGAAAAAGGTAAACCGTCTCCACGGACATTGTTCGTTCCTAAAATAAAAGGTAGATCCGGGAAAAATCCACCACCTTATTTTTTATGGGACAATGCCAAGTACGTGCTTGGTGGTGGAGAAAAAAAAACAGAAGAAAGAGATCATAAAGATGATAAATATAAGCTGACAGAAGATAGATTTTTTAGCTTTAAAGAGTGGATTCAAGATTTTTTTCAAAACTGTGATGATGAAGGTGTCAAAGCAATTATCAAATTCCTAAATAGTTGGGAAGTAGAAAGAAGTTTAACTTTGGAGAATTGGGAAGAGATATATAAAGCTAATTTTGTATTTAAATTAGATACAGATTTTTGTTTTCTTCATGAAAGAGAGATAATTAAACAATTATGGGTTCAACATGCAAAAAATGAATTATCTACAGGCGATATTGGCTATTGTCTTATCAGTGGTGAGAAAGATACAATTGCTCCGACTCATCCATTAATAAAAGGTGTGCAAGGTGGTAAGTCTACCGGGGGCGCCATCATTGCTTTCAATATCCCTTCCTTTGTTTCTTACAATAAAAAACAGAATTTCAACTCACCTATTTCAGAGGTAAATGCTTTTAAGTATACAACGGCATTGAACCATTTATGCAGGTTCGGCAGCAGTCAGAAAATCCAAATTGGAGATGCCACAACGGTTTTTTGGGCTGAAAAAGAAAATCGAATGGAGTCTATGTTTGGCAAGGTTTTGTCACAAAGCAATGATGGATTTGATAAAGATGTCAAATTATTTCTTGAATCAATTCAGAAGGGGAAAAAGCCGGTATATGTCAATGGAAATACACAATTTTTTATCTTGGGTTTATCACCCAATGCTGCAAGGCTTTCAGTCCGGTTCTGGCATGTGAGTGATGTTGAAGATATTTCACATAAATTGATGCTTCATTTTAGTGATTTAAAAATTGAAAAAAGGGAAGATGATTCTGAATTTCCAAGCATATGGCATTTACTTATTGAATTGGTGCCATCAAGAAAAGGGGAAAAAAGAAAAACCGATGCAATCCCGCCTAATCTTGCAGGGCAAATGATAAGGGCTGTTTTAAACGGATCAAAGTATCCTGAATCATTTTATACGACTCTCATATCCAGAATTAAAACTGATCAACAGATAAATTATATGAGAGCTGCAATTATAAAAGCTGTTTTAACAAGGAAATATAGATTTAAAAATATTAAAAAGGAGGTATCCGTGGCATTAGACAAAGAAAATAAAAATGTGTCTTATCTTTTAGGCAGGCTTTTTTCTGTGTTAGAAAAAGCTCAACAGGATGCAATACCCGGTGCAAACACCACAATTAAGGACAGGTATTATGGTTCAGCATCATCTACACCAAAAGTAGTTTTTCCACAATTGATGAAACTTGCGAATCATCATATTTCCAAAGCAAAATATGGTAATGTTTCAGACAAGTGGATTGAGGAAATCGTGCAGGATATCAATGTATTCCCGGCTCATTTAACTCTTGAGGGACAGGGAGAATTTGCTTTGGGTTATTATCATCAGAGGAATGAATTGTTTAAGAAAAAAGAAAAAAAAGGAGAAGAATAATGAGCGAGGCTATTACAAAAAGATATGAATTTGTTTATTTGTTTGATGTTGAGAATGGAAATCCTAATGGTGACCCGGATGCAGGGAATATGCCGAGAATTGATGCAGAAACATCCCACGGCATTGTAACTGATGTCTGCTTGAAAAGAAAAGTGAGAAATTGTGTTGATATCATCCAGGCAAATGAAAAAGGATATCAGATTTATGTAAGGGCAAGAGGAATTCTTACCAATGAACAAAAAAAATCTTATATTGCTTTAGAAGAAGAAGGGATTGAAAAGCCTACAATTGCACAAGCACGAACCTGGATGTGTAAGAACTTTTTTGATGTAAGAACCTTTGGGGCTGTTATGTCACTTAAGGAATTTAACTGCGGTCAGGTAAGAGGTCCTGTTCAATTTAATTTTGCCCGAAGCATTGATCCTGTGACTCCTGTTGAATTGAGTATAACCAGAATGGCGGTTGCCACACAAAAAGAGGCAGATGCACAAAAGGGTGATAATAGAACAATAGGTAAAAAAAATATCATACATTATGGTTTATATCGTGCTGAAGGATATATTTCAGCACATCTGGCAGAACAAACGGGTTTTACAGACAAAGACCTTAAATTGTTATGGGATGCACTCATTAACATGTGGGATCATGATCATTCTGCTGCAAGGGGAAAAATGAATGCAAGAAAGCTTATCATCTTTGAGCATGACGGAAAACTGGGCAATGCGCCGGCACATAAATTGTTTGATCTGGTGGATGTGAAAAGAAAAGAACTGAATGGTTCGCCAACAAGAGCTTTTAATGATTATGAAGTGATGATTGATAGAGATAATGTTCCAAGTGGTGTAAGCTTGCAGGAACTGCTTTAAAATGTTTATTTCATTTACATAAAAGGAAATAACAATGCTGAATTTTCTTAAAGACCTTGACAATGATCTTAGAAAAGCACTCTCGCACCAACTGCGTAATCTGTGGACACATACTTCTACTTCCATTAAAGGGAATACTCTGACTCTTGGCGAAACCGCCTTTGTGCTTAAATCAGGATTACCTCCTATTATCATTCCGCGGGAACAGCGCAAAGAATACATTGATTCTTTATCTGCTTATCATTTTTCAGCAGGGCAGATAAAGGCTGGTGAGGCACTGCTGCCAAATCAGGATACATTGAAATCTTTTTCCACATTCTGTGAACAAGCATGGGAAGAATCTCTTGCCATTGTGGGAGATATGCAGCAGAGGCAGCAATCAAGAAAAGAATAAAGAGATATGAGTAAATATACAGAAAACGAATATCATTCATTATCAGCTCTTCAGCATATCCTTTTTTGTGAGAGGCAGTGTGCATTGATTCATATTGAACAATTGTGGGTTGAAAATAAATTTACTGCAGAAGGTCGTATTATGCACGAAAGAGTAGACAGGGGAGATCAGACTGATGTAGGCAGGGTAAAGGTTGAATATGCTCTGCCTCTTAAATCAAGTGTTCTTGGTATTACCGGCAAGGCAGATGTTGTTGAGTTTTATTTAAAAGAAGGTTTGGAAAAACAGTGGATACCTTTTCCTGTGGAATATAAAAGAGGAAAACCCAAAAAGAACCTTTCTGACAAAGTGCAGCTTTGTGCACAAGCTCTATGCCTTGAGGAAATGCTCTGTGTAAGAGTTGAAGCTGGTGCACTTTTTTATGGAAAAACAAGACGTCGTCTGGATGTTGTTTTTGATGATAATTTACGGGAGTTTACAATAAAAACATCTGAAGAACTTCATGACATGATCTCGTCAGGAATTACACCATCACCCCATTATACAAAAAAGTGTGATACCTGTTCTTTTCTTAATTTATGTTTGCCCAAGACAATTGGTAAAAAAAGAAATGTATTATCATGGATAAGAAAAATGACAGATTAAGGTAAATTTAATAAAAATGAAAAAATATCTGAATACACTTTTTGTGACCACCCAAGGTGCCTATTTGTCAAAGGAAGGTCAGGCAGTTGTGGTGAAAATTGAAAAAAAAGTAGCAATGAGACTTCCAATTCATACAATTGCCGGGATAGTCTGTTTTGGTTCAGTGAGTTGCAGCCCTTATTTAATGGGTTTTTGTGCTGAAAATGATGTATCCATCAGTTTTTTTTCTATTTATGGTAGATTCCTTGCAATGGTAAAGGGGCCAACTTCAGGAAATGTTCTTCTAAGACGTGAACAATTCAGAATGGCAGACAATCAAGAAGTTTGCGTAGCAATAGCAGGCTCTGTATTGACTGGCAAACTTGCAAATAGTAGAGCCGTTCTTGAAAGAGCAGTCCGTGATCATCAGGAAAAGGTAGATGAATTAAGGTTAAAAAAAGTATCTAATCGCCTTTCTTCATATATCAAAAAAGAACTTCCATATGGAAATTTAAATAGACTGAGAGGTATTGAAGGAGATGCAGCACATCAATATTTCAGTGTTTTTTGTTGGGTTGTTACTATCTCAAAAAGAGGTGTTTCCTTTTACCGGAAGAACCAGACGACCACCACTTGATAATATAAATTGTCTTCTTTCTTTTTTATATACACTACTAACTCATGATGTACGGTCAGCGCTTGAATCTGTTGGTCTTGA
>JAAEKY010000442.1 GCA_024227235.1 Desulfobacteraceae bacterium
AAGGCTTTATAAAAGGGTTTATTGATCTTGTGGTACAACATGAAGGCAAATGGTATATTATGGATTATAAATCCAATTATTTAGGTAATACCTATCAACAATATTCTCAAGATGCTATGTTTGATGCCATGGCAGAGCATCATTATTTTTTGCAGTACTATCTTTATCTTGTGGCGTTGCACCGATATCTTAAGCTTCGCTTAAAAGACTATGACTATGACACGCATTTTGGTGGTGTATTTTATCTGTTTATCAGAGGAATGCATCCTCAATTTAGTTCAAAGTATGGGGTGTTCTATGATCGGCCTCTAAAATCTGTGATTTATGATTTGTCAGAAAATCTTTAGTCGATATTGTACTCAAGGATTAGAACTGTTAAACTGTTGGATAATAAATAATATTTATCCGTTCTTTTTTAAAAGGGAGTCTATATGACATTTGATGTAAAATATGAAACTGGCGTAGTTTGGCAGGATTTTCAGCACAAACAACTGATAGATTTGTTTTCCAAAATAAAAGAAGCCAAAGATAATAAAAAAGATCAAAATTTGTTTCGATATACAGTGGCCTTCCTTGCCATGTATGTGAATCATCATTTTAAGTTAGAAGAAGAGTACATGGAAAAATATAATTTTCCGGAAAAAGATGTACATCAAAAAGAGCACCAGAGTTTTGTAAAAGAACTCAAAAGTTTTAGAAACGAAAACAAAGAGTATTCAGAAGACGGTGCAAACGATCTTTTAACCCGTATGGGTGAATGGATATTAAGCCATATCCTTGAAAATGATCAAAAATTAGGCACTTTTATCCTTAATAAAGAACAAGGCAATTAATGTCACCCATCGGGAGTAAGCAGCCATATCATAAGAAAAACTTATAAATTTCATAAATTTATATGAATTGACATTTTTTTTTCAATCAATATTATCCAAACATTAACTGACTTTAATCATAATATTAGCGTATAATTCAAAAGGCGCTCAAGATTTTACTTGTGGGAAAATGGGTGAAAGAATGGGAAATAGCCAAGAATATGTTGTTTTAGTAAATGAATTAGATCAAGAAATTGGTGTAGAATCAAAATTAGCTGTCCATACAAATCAAACACTTTTGCATCGAGCATTTTCTCTTTTTATTTTTAAAGATAACAAAGAGTTACTACTTCAGCAAAGAGCTGAAATAAAAAAAACCTGGCCGCTTGTTTGGTCAAATTCATGTTGTGGGCATCCGCTACCAAATGAATCTTATGAATCTGCAGTAAAAAGAAGAGCACGCTATGAGTTAGGGATTCAATTGACCACTGTTATCAAAGTTTCATACTATCGGTATTGCTTTTCAAAAGATGGCGTTATGGAAAACGAAATCTGTCCGATATTTGTTGGTTTTCATAATGGCAAAGTAAAACCAAATCGCCAAGAAGTGCAAGCAGTCAGGTGGATCCATTGGAATGATTGGTTAGAAGAAATTATTAACTACCCAATTAAGTACTCTCCCTGGTGTATAGAAGAAACTCAGATTTTAGAATTAAATGAAGAGTTTAATTCTTTATAAAAATTATGTTCCTGAGATTAAAATATTAGAAGGCCTCTAATTTCGCACTATCACCTTTTCAACCATCGATATCTCAGTCTTGTCAAAAAGAAATATTTAATGGCAAAGGTCATACTTAATTTATTCATTTTGGGGATGTTCGGCAAGAATTCTTGCCATAAGAGATCCAACACCCCCTTGAGGAGATTCTTTAATAAATGAATTTTTTACCACCTCATAAAACGCTTTTGCAGCCGGTGAAAGAGGTGTCGTTTTTGAATACCCTAAACTTACATCCAAAAATAGTTCTATATTTTTTAATTTACGAAAAGCCAGCTTTTTTTCTATTACTTTCTGATCGATCGCAGGTTTTACCAGAAAGGATATCCCCTCTCCCCTTTCTATAAGATCAATAATAAATCCAGTATTATTGGACTCCATAAAAACATTGGGTCGTGCATGATTATTTTTGTAAAGCTCATGAATTTTTTTCCGGGTCCCAGAACCTTTTTCTTTCATAATTACAGGCTCCATTACAATATCTTTAAATTCAAGTTCCCTTTTATTTGTTAATGGGTGATACCAAGGATGTAGAAGATGTGATTAAGGATCTTCAAGGATCTGACAATGGTAAAAAATGGGTTAGCGCGTGGGATGATGCAAAATATCCATGGTTTAATATATCAACTGGAACCGGATGGTATCATCAGGATATTTCCTGGAATGATAATCTGAATATTCCGCTAAGTTCAGTAAGGATATATATTGAAAAACTAAAAGCGGGTAAATCTATAGACCGTCCCATGGAAAAGATCAAAGAAAAACGTTTAAATTTAATTCAAGAATACAGAAGTCTTCTAACAACGGATCAGGACAGGCAGACCTTTGATCAGCTTCATGGTACCTCAGAGCTAGTCTTCCCTTATGTTGAAAATCATATGTTTTATGTTGAACACTGGTTTTACTCAGTATTTTGGAATAAAATGAGAGAAGTGTCCAGCATTCTGGCTGAACAAAAGTTTATCAATGATGTAGAAGATATCTGGTATCTTTCCCGCCATGAAATTAAACAGGCACTGTGGGATCATGTCACCTCATGGGCAACAGGAACAAAAGGGTGCGGATCTTTGCATTGGCCTGAGGAAATAGAATGGAGAAAAGGTGTTTATCAAAAATTCAAAGAGAATAGACCTGTTCCTGCTGTTGGAACGCCACCGGAAGTGATTGCTGAACCATTTACAATAGTACTTTGGGGGATTACCAATGAAAGTATGGCTGCCTGGGCAAAATTAAAAGAAATTGGTGACCCGGATAAGGTAAATGAGATGGAAGGATTTGCAGGATCTCCAGGCGTGGTTGAAGGCATTGCAAGGGTATGTAGATCTGTTGATGATATCGGGGAACTTAAAGAAGGAGAAATCCTTGTTGCACCGACGACTTCACCGTCATGGGCACCAGTTTTCCAAAAAATCAAAGCAGTTATTACAGATGTTGGTGGGATTATGTGTCATGCAGCTATTGTTTGTCGGGAATATGGTATGCCTGCTGTTGTTGGTACAGGCCAAGGAACAGCGATTATCAAATCCGGGATGAAAATTAAGGTGAACGGCGATACCGGTAAAATCTACATAGAAAGGTAGTAAAGTATCATGGAAAAAAGATATGACTATGTCCTCTGGTTTGAAGAATGCGACCTTGAATCCATCCCCAATGTGGGCGGTAAAAATGCCAGCCTGGGAGAATTATTAAAAGCCCATATTCCTGTTCCGCCAGGCTTTGCAGTGACAACTAACGCGTATAATCATTTCCTTGCTAAAGGTGGTATTAAAAAGGACATTTTTAAGATATTAGAAGGCGTTAACGCCAATGATGTGGCATCGGGAGAAAGAGCCAGTAAAGAGATAAGAACTCTTATAGAAACGACATCTGTAGGGGATGATTTACAAGATTATATCAGTGAATTTTATAGACGACTTTCCAAAAGAAGCAATGTTCCTGCTGTCCCTGCAGCTGTTAGATCAAGTGCAACAGTAGAAGATCTTCCAGGTGCAAGTTTTGCCGGACAACAGGATACGTTTCTATGGATCAGAGGCGTTGATGACATACTAAAACATGTCAAAAAATGCTGGTCATCTCTTTTTACTGCAAGAGCCATTTACTACCGTACAAAGATGGGATTTCCCCATGATCAAGTGGA
>JAAEKY010000443.1 GCA_024227235.1 Desulfobacteraceae bacterium
ATTTGAATCAACTGTTTATTCAACTCATCGTGGGTCTTTTCAAGATCAGAGAGATTTGAAAGGCTTTCCTCTTTAACGATTTTAAGTTTGTTAATCTCGCTTTTCTTTTCAATCTCATCCTTTTTTGATTTGGCAATTCCTATTTTATAAAATATCCCCAATACCGCCACGGAGAACGAAATAAAAAATAAAAGAATTGCATTGGCAATAATGGAATTATGGTTAACTTTAATTTCTACTTTGACGATCAGCCCCTCAGTCAGCATACGATAATTTTCCCGGGCGATCGCGATGTTGTCCATATTCAGATAATCTTTTTTTTCATTTTCATACAATTGCGGATACAGCGGAACCCCTTCACTCGTTGATACCCTGATATTTACTTTTACCCCAAAAGAAATTATTTTCTTTTTGCTCACATATTTTTCAATATTTTTGTTTATGGTATCTTTTAACCTTAAGGTTCCATTGAATAACAGCTGTGTATCCCCGGCAACAATACTGCGTACCTGTCGGGTATATCTTTTCTCTATTGCGTTTTCCATAAACGCCAGTGAAAAGACGTAGCAAAAAGGCGGCAATAAAATACATAACACAAGGATTTTAAAAGGTAAATACCGCATGTTTACAGCTCTGCAAGGATTTTTCTTGCATCCTGGGCGCCTTCAAAGTTTTCATTTATTTCAAGCGCCTTTAACAGTTCATGTTTTGCCTTTTCTTTTTTATCATACTTAAAATATGCAGCCCCAAGGTGATAGTGGACTATTGCATTGCCGGGAATTTTTTCAAGGCTGTCCGAAAATTCCTGTATGGCATTTCCATACAACCCTTTTTTATAGTAAATCCAGCCAAGAGTATCCATCACGCTGGGATCATCCGGCAGTTTGCCTTTAGCGGTTTGCGCCAGCTTCAATGCCTCATCTATCTTTTCATCCTTTGAGGATAACAGGTAGGCCAGGTTGTTGGCTGCAGGCGCAAACTCAGGATTGATCTTAAGGGCCGCCCTGTAGTGATCTTCCGACAAATCAAATTTTTTCTGCAAGTCATAAAGCGTTCCGATCAGCATATGGGGCCCGGCCTGATCCGGCTTTTTTTCAAGAATAGCCTTGTATTGATCGATAGCCTTATCCGAATCGCCGGTTGACAGATAAATTTTAGAGAGTGCGTAATACGGTTTCAAATAGCTCGGATCTGTTTCAATGGCCAATTGAAAAGTTTCCCGGGCTGCATCCATTTTTTTTTCAGCCGCATACAACCCCCCTTTAAGATTATAAATTATAGCTTTATGGATTGTTGAATCCCCCACTTTTATTATCTGCTCGTCGCATTTTTCAATGGCTGTTGAAAAATCTTCCTGTGCAACATGCACAATGATCATATTTGTAAACACATCCATAAGCTTCTGGTTGATGGTCAACGCCTTCTCGAAATACGACAGTGCCTCATCGTAGTTTTTAGACATCCTTTTCAGTATGCCAAGCCGGTAATACCCAACTGGATTTTCAGGCTGTTGCTCGACCATTAATTTGAAGTTCTTCTCAGCGCCGGACAATTTGTCCGTGGCCATTAAAGCATTTCCCAATATGGCCCTTGCCCTAAAGTTTTCGGGCAAAAGATTTAAAACCGCGTTGCTCTCTTGTACGGCTTCATCAAAATTTTTCTCCTTAAGATAAATTTCACCCAACAGCAGTCTGGCCTTTATATATTTTGGGTTCAACTCCAGAGCTTTTGAAAATGATGCTTTTGCAACTTCTTTTTCTCCTTTACCAAGATGGGAAAAGCCCTTCAGGTAGTGTGCCTTGAAGGCCTTGGGTTCTTCCTTCAAAAGCTCATCGAATATGCCGATTGC
>JAAEKY010000444.1 GCA_024227235.1 Desulfobacteraceae bacterium
ACCCTTTGCATGATGTACAAGTTAACCCCATTGTTGCAAAAGTCGGAGGGTAAAAAAGATGGAGAAAAACCGAACCGATCCTGGAATGCACGGCTGGTTGGTTCCAGTCATCGGACCTGGAATTGCTTTAGATTCAATGCCCATAACATTTTGTGAGGTTTTTTCCATCTTTTTTATGCAACGTTGGGGTTAAGTACCTCAGGCTTTATGCCCTGGTGATACTTGTTGCAATGCAGGAGAATTATCCAATGAAAAAAGTCTTAATTCTTATTTTGTTTTTTTTGGTAGCCAACAAAGTATATGCAACTGCACAATTTGGAGATCTTCTTGTTTATAAAGGAGAAACCGTCTCTATTTTCAGTAATCCGCTAGAATCTTATTTTGATAAAAAAAACCCTAGACCTGATAACCTTTTTCAATTTACCTGTACTGCTTGTTGGCGCGGATATATTGCAACATGGAAAATTGATGATAATTACCTATATCTTATGAAACTGGTAGAAGGAACTTGTAGTTCCAATGCTGAAGAAATTCAGATTTCGAAAGTTTTTCCAGGCAGCAATGGGCCTGTTAAAGCAACTTGGTTTACAGGAACCATAAGAATTCCGCAAGGAAAAGAGTTAGAATATATCCATATGGGGTATCGTTCAAAATATGAAAAAGATCTGTTCATCACCTTTGAAAATGGTAAGCTGATAAAAGAAATTCTCGTCGATAATACAAAAAAATAAGAAATAAGCGGATACGAAAAACCGCAAAAATGTCCGTTTTCATAGTATCTTGCCATTTTTTCATATAGGCTGCCAATTCAGGTATATTAGGCGCAGATGGTATGAATGCATCTGTTTAAAATGAAAAGTTAGGTCAGGATTGTGGTACTGACCAGCTACCACAGGTTTAACATATACCGTAAAGTGGTATGGTATCGTACGAATTTATCTGACTGATTTTCTTGGGATAACTCAATAATATCACAACCTGCGTTAATCTGTGATAATGGCAAGATGCTCCATGACCTTGGAACCTCAAAAAAATGTGATTTGCCAAAGATATCTGAAAA
>JAAEKY010000445.1 GCA_024227235.1 Desulfobacteraceae bacterium
GAGCCGTCGAGAGTAACCTCGGCGTTTGTTGGTAAAGTACTGATTAATATAGGAATTGCTAATAATTTTAATTTCATAATCTATTTAAACTCTTTAAAGAAAATTGCAAAGTGATTATTATACACAATTTGCGGAAACCAAGTTTTTTCAAAAAACTTTGTTTTTTTTCCGCAAATTGTGTATAATAATAATTTTGCAATTTTCTTTAAGGGGTTTAAATAGATTATGAAATTAAAATTATTAGCAATTCCTATATTAATCAGTACTTTACCAACAAACGCCGAGGTTACTCTCGACGGCTCTCTCGGACGTAGCGGCGCATTGCCTGGCCCTGACTATCAAATTGGGGCAGATTTGGGCAAGCAACATGGTGGCAATCTGTTCCACAGCTTTCAAGACTTTAACTTGAATCGTGCGGAAAGTGCCACATTTTCTGGCCCTAATAGCGTCAACAACGTTATCAGTCGCGTCACTGGCGGAAATCCCTCACAAATTGACGGGTTAATTCGTTCAACCATTCCCAACGCGGATATGTATTT
The DNA here is from genome assembly GCA_024227235.1 of Desulfobacteraceae bacterium. Lineage (GTDB taxonomy): Bacteria > Desulfobacterota > Desulfobacteria > Desulfobacterales > Desulfobacteraceae > Desulfobacula. The sequence goes on from JAAEKY010000445.1 coordinate 540, forward strand.
ACTCAATCCGCATGGGATTATGTTTGGAAAAAACGCGAGATTGGATGTGCAAGGTGGTTTTCATGCCAGCACTGCTGACTATTTGCGCTTGAAAGATGGGGGGCGTTTTGATGCTCGTCAACCCAAGAACAGCATTTTAACTGTCGCGCCAGTTGAGGCATTTGGATTTTTAAATAGCCAAGTCGCACCCATTTCAGTTCAAGGGCATGGTGA
>JAAEKY010000446.1 GCA_024227235.1 Desulfobacteraceae bacterium
AAAGGTTGCGTTACGCCGAATATAACCAGGAGGAAACGGATCGATGAAATTGGATAGGTTGGCGTTGTTAATATTAATTTTTGTTTTCTTCATTTCTCTTACACCTGCTACTGCAAAAGACAATTCTGGTGAGAAAAATCATAACACAAATGAAGCTTCAGAGCCTTTACATGATGCCCACGGTAAAGAACACAATCTGGATCCTGATAAAACACACGATCAGGGGCACGAACAAGGTGATGATCAATCACATGACCAGGACCATAGCCAGGATGCTGCCCACGGTGGGCACGCAAACTTAGGGGAGACCTTACCGCTATATAGCTGTATCCCCTTTGCATGTATGTTGTTGTCAATTGCCTTATTACCTTTGATAGCTGGGAATTTTTGGCACCATCATTTTGGAAAGATTTCTGCATTCTGGGCAGGCTGCCTGGCATTGCCATTTATCTTTTTCTTTAAAGGGCTGGCAATATATGAAATTCTTCATATCATTCTAGCGGATTATGTCCCCTTTATTATTCTTTTATGGGCATTGTTTACCATATCAGGTGGTATTTTGCTTAAAGGGACACTTCGAGGTACCCCACTGGTTAATACTAGTATAATATTGATTGGAACAATCCTTGCCTCATGGATGGGTACAACAGGGGCTGCTATGCTAATGATTCGTCCTTTTTTGAGAGCCAATGATTATCGAAAAAATAAAACCTTTATGGTTGTCTTTTTTATTTTCCTGGTTGCCAATATTGGTGGGGCATTGACGCCGCTGGGTGATCCACCTTTATTTTTAGGATTTCTCCATGGCGTCACCTTTTTTTGGACCATCAAAATTTTACCACATATGTTGGTAGCCTCTATTATTCTTCTTGTGGTTTATTTTGCATTGGATACCTATTACTATAAAAAAGAAGGGGCAACTACGCCTGACGATGGAGAAAAAAAGCCATTGAGGCTTGTGGGTACCTATAATTTTATCTTCCTTGCAGGGGTTGTGGCATCTGTTTTAATGAGTGGTATTGTGGACTTTGGAGAGATCTCCACCTTTGGGGTTCACAGGGCAGCGCAGGACTGGTTAAGAGATAGTTTGCTGATTGTTTTAGGCATTGGATCTCTTTGGGCAACACCAAAGGTTCTCAGGGAGGAAAATGAGTTTTCCTGGTTTCCGATAATAGAAGTGGCCTACCTTTTTATTGGTATCTTTATCACAATGATACCCTGCCTGCTGTTATTGAAGGCAGGACCTAACGGTGCTTTTGCCTTTCTTATCAATGCAGTAAAAGAGCCGGTTCATTATTTTTGGGTGACCGGGATCTTATCGGCTTTTCTGGATAATGCACCAACATATCTCACTTTTTTTAATACAGCACTTGGCAGTTTTTATTCAGGTATGGCTGAAAGTCAAGCCGTTCCATTATTAATGAGTGAAAATACGATTTATCTACAGGCAATTTCAACTGGAGCTGTTTTTTTTGGGGCCTGCAGTTATATTGGAAATGCCCCTAATTTTATGGTTCGATCCATAGCAACTGAGTCTGGAACTGAAATGCCAAGTTTTTTCGGATATATTTTAAAATTTTCTTTATTATTTTTAATTCCAACCTTTGTTATTGTAACCTTAATATTCTTTTAATATAATTGAAAGATAGAAAGTAACACCCTCAATTGAAAGATAGAAAGTAACACCCTCAATTGAAAGATAGAAAGTAACACCCTCAAATGGAGTAAACTTAAATATGAACATTGACCTTAAAGGACTGAAAGTAGCAATAATTGGAGGGAACCGTCCCTGTAAAAGTATTCTTGAAATACTACTGGGTCCAGGATTAAAAGAATTGGATATAAAGGTTTTAGTGGTTGCAGATACCTTGATCAAAGTTGAAGGGATTCAATATGCAAAGCAAATTGGAATAAAAACGGTTACAGATTATGAAGAAGTCTGCAAACTTTCCGGCATTGATGTTATTTTAAAATTAAAGAATAATGAGATATTGAGCTGTATCTTAGAAAAAGTGAATACAGACCGAGTCAGTATACTTGACCTTGATGAATACAGGGCCATGTCATTCTTAAATTTTCTTAGGGCAGAAGAAGAAAAAGTATTAATAAAACAAAAAATTAAGTCTGATGACATTGATAAACAAGAACTTAATAAATTATTTGATCAATTTTCCAATAGAATTCAACAAAATGCAGAAAAAGAAACCAAATACCTGAAAGTTGAGAGAGAAGACTTAATTGAAATGGAAAAGGAACTATCTCAGATTATTCAGGGGAGTACAATCCCTACCTTTATCATAAATAATGAACATATAATTACGCATTGGAATAGAGCCTGTGAAAAATTAACTGGGCATAATGCCTATGAACTGGTGGGCACAGATAGGCAATGGGTGCCTTTTAGATCTGCAAAAAGACCCACTATGGCAGATGTTATTGTGGGGGGAATGTCAGAAATAGAAGTCTCAAAGTATTATGGGGCGTCCTGGAGAAAGTCAAGCCTGATCGATGAAGCCTATGAAGCTGAAGAATATTTTCCGCATATAGGTAGTGATGGAAAGTGGATCTTTTTTACAGCAGCACCCATAAAATCTCCAGATGGTAAAGTGATCGGTGCCATAGAAACTTTACAAGATCTTACAGAAGATAAAAAGATCCAGGAAGAGCTTGAACTACAGGACAAAGAGTTGTCCACTCTCTATGAAAAATATAAAAAATCAGAGGAGAAATACCGATCTTTATTCAATAATAATCCTAATCCCATATTTATTATTGATCGTCGAACACTTGAGATTCTTGATGTGAATCATCGAGTGGTAGAAGAATATGGTTATCCAAAAGCAGATCTTTTCGGCACTTCTTTTATTGAGATGGGTGATAAAAAGGATGAAACAATTAAAGAAGGTCTTGAAGGGCTTCTTGAAAGCCAGGCCATTCTTTTTACAAAGAAAAAGCATTATAAAGAAGATGGGAAATCTTTTTTTGTAAATATCAAGGTGGTTAATGCCACCTATAGCCATCGGGATGTGTTGATTGCATCGGCAACTGATATCACGGAAAGTGTTGAAAAAGAAACACAATTAATTCAGGCCGGGAAACTGGCAACTCTGGGTACCATGGCTGCCGGTATGGCCCATGAAATCAATCAACCCCTGAATGTTATACAGATTTGCGCAGATTTGATTTTGAAGATGATTAAAAAAGGGCATGAAATTCCTGATGATGAACTGGTAATTATGGCCAACGATATCATTGATAATGTTTCCAGAGCGGCTGGAGTTATTAAACATGTTAGAGATTTTGCACGACAATCTGAAAGAGATCTGAAACGATTAACGATTAACGATCCGATCAATGATGTGTTTAAGGTGCTTGGACATCAACTCATCGTACATAATGTTAAAGTAGAGCTTGATCTTGATCCGGATATTCCTGATATCCGGGCAGAGCATAATCGATTGGAACAGGTGTTTATCAATCTTGTAACCAATGCGATTGATTCTATGGATGAAAAGGCTGAATCTATGGAAGGATCTATAGAAAAAATACTGAAAATAAAAACATTTGTAGACGGTGACCATATTGTGGTTGATGTATCTGATACCGGGATGGGGATGACAGATGAAGTGAAATCAAAGATATTTGAACCTTTTTTTACAACAAAAGAAACGGGTAAGGGAACAGGACTTGGCACAAGTATCAGCTTCGGCATAGTTAAAGATTATGGCGGTACGATTAACATTAAAAGTAAAACCGGTGAAGGTGCTACATTTATACTTAGGTTCCCAGCTATTAATAAGGAATAAAACATGTCAGCCAATAAGATATTAATTGTTGATGATGAAGAAATAATTGTCAGACTGCTTTCCATGTCGCTGAGAAGTGATGGATATGAAACAGTTACTGCAGGTAGTGGAGAGCAGGGATTAGAAGTGTTTGAGGCGGAAGACCCCGATATTGTTGTGACAGATATAAAAATGCCGGGAATGGACGGGCTTGAGCTATTAGAAAAAATAAAAGAAATTGATCCTGAAAAAGAAGTCATCATTGTAACCGGGCATGGCGACATTGATTCAACCATTGCAGCATTACAGCTTGGGGCCAGTGATTTTATTAATAAGCCTGTACGCGACGAGGCACTTGCCATTGCCCTTGAGAGAGCGAAAACAAAGATTGAAATCAGAGAAAAACTGGAAGAATATACTGAAAATCTTGAAATTAAAGTAGCGGAAGCCACAGAAGAAATTCGACGGAAATCCAATTTTCAAAGGCTGTTAATTAAAAGCTCAACTGATGCCATTGTTGCATTCGATCATGACTGGAAAGTCGTTGTTTATAACCCCGAAGCAGCCAAAGTGTTTGGGGAACCGGCAAAAGAGGTTAGAAACAAAATGACCATTGATGATCTTTATACACCTAAAATAGCTAAAATTTTTAAAAGTGTGACAAAGGCGGATGAAAATCAGCAAATAATTCAATGGAAAGAAAATGTTATTAATACTAAAGACGGAAGACAAATTCCGGTTCGATATACCAGTAATGTGTTGTATGAAAAAGGTGAATTTGTAGGAACGGTTAATTTTTTTCAGGATTTAACAGAAATAAAACGACTCCAAAAAGAATTGGTTCAGTCTGAACGTTTAGCTGCTGTGGGACAAACCGTCAGTGGCCTTGCCCATTATGTGAAAAATATTCTCATTGGACTTAAAGGTGGCAGCTATGTCGTTGATGTAGGAATTAAAAAGAATAATACTGAAAAATTAATCACAGGCTGGGAAACCATAAAGAACAATATCAGAAGGGTAGGGAATTTAACCCAGGATCTTCTAACGTATTCCAAGCAACGAGAACCGGAATTTGAGCCATGCGTACCCAATGATATTATCAATGATGTCATTGTCCTGGTGGAAGATACGGCAAGGGAAAAAAGTATTGGGATATCAAAAGAATTGGATTCAAGCCTTAGTGAAATAGTGGCAGATCCACAAACCATTCATCGATCACTCTTAAATCTTGTCAATAATGCGATGGATGCATGTCTTGAAGATGAAGATCTGACAAAAAAACATGAAATTAATATTAAATCGTATGTTGAAAAAGATAATATGGTTTGTTTTGATGTTAAAGACAATGGTTGCGGAATGGATAAAGATACGCAAAAGCAATTATTTAACCCCATGTTTAGTTCAAAAGGGGGAAAAGGTACTGGTTTAGGACTCCTTGTTACAGGAAAGCTTATACAAGAGCATAAGGGAGTGATTGAAATAGAAACCAGCCCAGGAGATGGAAGCACATTTACAATTAGTATTCCTTTAGAAAAAGTTAAAGTGGTTGATATAAATTGACCAGGGAGGATAAATTATGAGTAAAAAGGTTCTTGTGGTTGATGATGATCCTGATGTTAGATCATTTGTTGTCACAGTTCTCGAAGAAAACGAATATATACCTTTGGTCGCGCAAGATGGGGTAGAAGGTTTCGAAGTGATTCAAAAAGACCCGCCTGATCTTGTGATCCTCGATGTACTGATGCCCCGAGGCAGCGGGATTCGATTGTATCGAAAGTTAAGAACTGATAAGAAATTTAATAAAATACCCATTATTATGTTTACAGGAATTGCTCAGAGGTCTTTTTTGAAATCTCAAAAAGCATTGGATGAATTTAAAGGCGGGGAAGTGCCCAAACCTGATATTTATCTGGAAAAACCTGTTGAACCTGAAGAGCTAGCTGAAGCAGTTAAAAAAAAATTGGGTTAATCAATAGATAAAAAAATATTGAGATTGGAGGCATTATGAAAATCAAAAAATTGCTATTTGTAACTAAATTTGAGGAACTTTGTTATGATGCGCTTAACTCATTATTGGCCCTTCGAGGAGCAGCTTTAGAGCATGTTGTTTTTTTAAATGTCATCGAAAGAGACAAAGTCGCAATGAAAAGAGGCAGCGGCTATCTTAAAGAAGAAGAAGTTAAATTAAAAGAAACAGCGAATATAAGGTTTATTGACTGGGCGGAAAATTTATTTGAAATGGGATTGGAAGTTGGCGCGTATATGGAAGTGTCTACTCTTATTCCTGAAATTTTAAAAGTAGTTAAAAAAGAATCTCCTGATCTGATTGTTATAGGCCGGTCCCATAAAGGACCATTAGAACATCTTTATGCGGGTTCTGATGTTATTGAATTGATCCGGAGAACTGATATTCCTACCCTGGTATTCAAGCATATGAAGGATGATAATATTGTTCCTGAAAAATTGTTTGAACGACCTTTGTTTGCGACAAACTGGTCTGAAACAGGGAAAAAGACTGTTGAGTATATTAAAGGTTTAAAAGAGGTCATTGGTGAAATTCATATTATTCATGTGGTCAAAGAAAGCGCTTTAAAAAGTTCAGATACCCATGAGGTTCAAAAAGTCAGAAAAACTGAACGTAAGAAACTGGATAATCTTTGTGATGAACTTGAAGAGGCTGGCGTAAATGCCAGACCCCATGTGTATGTGGGTGAGCCTCAAAAGGAAATTGAAAAAGCAGCAAAAGAATACCAGGCAACAATGGTTATTTTAGGATCTAGTGAAAAAGCGGCTATTTTAGAGCGGTGGATGGGATCTATTTCAAAGAATATTGCTGATAATTCTATCTATCCATGCCTTCTTATTCCTGGAGACAAAACTGTTTAAGTGCCTGTTATAGTAATGATATAGATACAAAGATCCTTAATATACCCTATTCCAATATTAGATAATTATTGACTCAAAAATAGACATTTGTTATGTAAATTTGTTTCGATAACAAAAGGACGAAAAAAAAGGCAGCAATAAAAAAAAATTAATGGAGATTGATAGATTTAATATCATTTGAGGACAAATTATGAAACTCCTATTTATAGATGACGAACAAACATTTTTAAAATATCTTGCAAAACGGCTTGTTCTTGATGGGTTTACAGTTAAAACTACTTTTTCAGGAGAACAAGGGGTTGAAGCTGCGGAAAAGGAAGACTTTGATGTGGCCGTTGTAGACTTACAGATGCCAGGAATTGACGGAATTGAAGTTCAAAAACGACTCAAGGATTTACAACCACAACTGCCATGTATTGTGCTCACCGGACATGGCAGTGTTGAAAACGCGTTGGAAAGCGGTAAATATAATGCCTTTAAATTTTTATCAAAGCCTGTGGATATGGACACACTTATTGAGACCATAAATGCGGCTTATGATTTTAGGGTTCAACAAGAACAATCATCCTCCGGATCAGATGGCTCGCCAACAGGGAGTCAAAAGCAAGGCCCCATCAAAAAGCTATATGGGAAATTCCGTAAACTGTATGGAGTTGAAAAATAGTTCGACCAAGCTTTTGATTCTTATGATAATTTGAGGGAGGATGGTTCATTGGCTGTTTCTAATAAGGGTACTGCCACGAATAATGGCAAATCCAGAGCAACGTTTATCAATTCATTTTTTTCTTTTCTGATTACATTTATTTTAATGTTTTTATCCTGGATAGTATTATCAGGCAAATTCGATCCTTTACTATTATGGTTGGGGGGGATCTCCAGTTTTTTTGTGGCATACTATTTTTACGATTTATTATTCCCTTCCATGGAAGAAAACTATATTAAGATTTTTTTTAAATTTATTATATATACTCCCTGGTTGATTTTAGAAATTATTAAAGCGAATTTTCACTTGTTGCGTATCGTGTTTCACCCCAGGATGAATGAATTAATAGATCCTCATATAATCACCTTTAAAACAAATTTGAAATCTGACATTGCCATAGCAACCCTGGCAAATTCCATTACATTGACGCCTGGAACGATTACAGTGACAGCTGACAGTGATGGTGTGTTTAAGGTACATGCCATTGACAGGGAATCGGCCCAAGCTTTGCCAGGTACTATGTTAAAAAAGGTTGCACACGTTTTTGGAGAAGATATATGAATATTTTTTTTCTTAGCATTGCATTGGGAATGTGTTTTCTGATGCTGTTCTCATTGTACAGAGCCATATTCGGTCCAACAGTTTTAGATCGGCTTGTGGGTGTTAATGCCATCGGCAGTAAAACCGTTATTCTTCTTTTGCTCATCGGTTTTTTATATGAGCGTGTTGATATGTTTGTTGATATCGCATTGGCCTATGCATTTTTGAATTTTGTAGCCGTCATTGCAGCATCCCGATATTTTCACAAAAGAAAAGGACTTTACGAAGAATCCTTTATGGATTGATCTTCACATTGGAGTTACCATGAATATACTTGTTATTTTATTTTTAGTTATCGGCGTATTCTTTTTTTTGGGTGGCGCCATTGGTATTATGAGGATGCCTGATTTTTATAGCAGATTACATCCTGCAGGTAAACTGGATACCTTAGGAATTCTTGCTATGGTGATGGGGCTTGCCATTTACAATCTGCATCATTTTTCCTATGAAGCCCTACTGCTTTCCCTAAAAATGTTTTTAATCGTATTCTTTGTGTTTCTTTCCAGCCCGACCGCTACACATTCTATTGTTGATGCAGGGATGAGGGCAGGATTAAGACACTGGACTAAAAAGAAAGGAAAGGGTTAATCATGCACTGGCCAATTGATTTGATTGTATTAACCTTTGTAATTTTTTGCGCGATTGCCGCTATTTCTGTCAAAGATCTACTGGGAACAGCCATACTTTTTGGTGCCTATTCTTTTATGATGTGCCTGTTGTGGGCAGTAATGGGAGCAGTTGATGTCGCATTTACAGAGGCATCTGTTGGAGCAGGAGTGAGTACAGTTTTTTTTGTTGCAGCGGTTTTCAGAACTAGCAGGAGGACAAAAGATTGAGAGTATTAGCATTTATTATTGTTTGTCTGACAGGTGCATTGTTGCTCTATGGAACAGGAGAATTCCCAGACTGGGGTGACCCGCAATCGCCTGCCTCAGTTCATTTGTCAAATGTTTATATCGAAAAGGCATTGGAACAAACCCAGGTACCCAACCTGGTTACGGCTGTTCTGGCTGATTACCGTGGATTTGATACCATGTTTGAAACAGCGGTTGTTTTTTGTGCAGGATTGGCTTGTTTTCTTCTGCTTAGAGATTTTAGAGAGAAAAAAGAACGCTATTACCGCCATACACCAACAGGGGTTATTCTGCACGTAAAAGATAGTAAAAAAATAATTAAGGTAGGTAAAGAGTTTGCGCATATGGATAAAAATTGGGTCCCTTCTGATCTTATCATCAAATCTGTCTGTCGAATTCTAATTCCCTTTATACAAATCTACGCCCTTTATGTTGTTGCACATGGTGACTTTTCACCGGGAGGCGGTTTTCAGGGGGGGGTTATTTTTGGTTCCAGTTTGATCCTTTTAGCGATTTCTTATGATTTGAAAACCCTTGTTCGACGCATTAAAGAAAAGGTGTTGGGAATATGGGCGGCAGTTGGCGTTTTGATCTATGTTGGAATTGCTGCCATTTGTATGCCCATGGGAGGGAACTTTCTTGATTATTCTGTGCTTGCCCCCCTTGTATGGGACCCTCATCATGTGCGAGCTCTGGGTATGTTAGGCGTTGAAATCGGTGTGGGAATTGCTGTTACAGCGGTAATGGCCATTATTTATATTAATATTGTCTCTGAAGGTAGACATGAAGAAGGACTGTAAAGGCACAAGCTATGACTGATTTGTTACCCCTAATTGTGGCAAAATATAATTACTGGCTGTATGTAATCTTAATGATGATCGGCCTTTATGCCATGATAGCTAAAAATAATTTAATTAAAAAACTGGTGGGTATGAATATTTTTCAAACTGCCATTATCCTTTTTTATGTATCGATTGGATATAAAAAGGATGCAACCATACCGATCATACAAAGTGCCCATGGTGGCGGACATGGCGCCCATGAGGCAGCCATCCATGCGGCTGATTATATTAATCCCCTGCCGCATGTTTTAATGCTGACAGCCATTGTCGTATCAGTAGCGACTTTCGGTGTCGCTATGGCTTTAGCTGTTAGAGTATACCAGCGGTATCAGACCCTGGAAGAAGATGAACTCAGAATGCGCTTATCGGAAAAATAAACTATGGATAATTACCCAGCACTCATTGTTGTTGCACCGCTTTTAGCCGCTCTTTTTGCAGGTATTGCTGCCTGGATCGAAGAACGATTATCATACCCAATAGCCGTAATTGGACTTGCTATCTCAACTTTTTCAGCCATTATGACTTTAATGACTGTAATTGCCTCTGGCACGATCCATTATCGTATGGCGGGTTGGGCGCCCCCTATGGGTATTGAATACAGAATTGACCTTCTAAACGCCATGGTATTGTTGTTAGTATCTGGTATTGCTTTTCTAAATTTAATTGCAAGCTATAAAAGCGTAGAGCAGGAAACCAGTGACAGGGCAGGATCATTTTATACAATTTACCTGTTGTTTGTAACAGGCCTTTTAGGTGTTACTGCTACAGGAGATTTATTTAACCTGTATGTTTTGATCGAGATCACGTCATTAACCAGTTATGCCATGGTGGCTTTAGGAGACAAAGACAGAGGGCCACTGGCCAGTCTTAATTATGTTTTTATTGGGGTTATCGGCGCCAGTTTTTATCTTTTAGGGGTAGGGTATCTTTACCTTATCACCGGTTCTTTGAATATGATGGATGTTGCGGGTATATTACCAGCACTCAAAGGATCTTCTACTGTTTTAGTGGCATTTATTTTATGTATGATCGGTGTATGGATCAAAATGGCTTTGTTTCCTATGCATGTATGGCTGCCAAATGCGTATTCATATTCCCCTGTTGCATTTGCAAGGATGGTCGCACCTTTGATGACCAAGGTCATGGTCTATGTCATGATACGCTTGATGGTAACCGTATTTGGATTTGAGTATATTTTTGAAACACTGAATATTGCCGATGCAGTGGTCTGGCTTGCTACTTTAGCTATATTAGCAGGTGGGGTAATGGCACTGGCTCAGAAAAACTTAAAGAAAATGCTCACATATATCATTGTATGCGAAATCGGTTATATGGTGGGTGGTGCATGGATGGGGAACCAGCTTGGAATGACAGGTGCTATTTTACATATATTAAATGATGCAATAATGACCTTTGCTCTTTTTCTGGCTGTTGGGAATATGGTCTATAAACTTAAAAAAGTTGACCTGACTGACCTTAAGGGTCTGTTTGGGAAAATGCCGTGGACGATGACAGGGTTTGTGTTGGCAGCATTCAGTATAATAGGTGTACCGCCAACCTGTGGCTTTTTCAGCAAATGGTATTTAATCCTTGGTGCACTGGAAAAAGGTGCCTATCATTTTGCAGCAGCCCTTATTATTTCCAGTTTAATTTGCGCAGTTCTATTTTTTAAAGTATTTGAGATTTGTTTTTTTGAACCCATGTCTGAAGGTCATGGACATGGAGAATCTCATTCACAAGTAGCCATTGAGGAAGCACCTATATCAATGTTGATTATCACAGGGTTTGTCAGTCTTTCTTTAATCGTTGTGGGATTGTACTCAGGAACTATTGTTAATACGATCATTCTTCCTTTCTTAAAGTGAAGATGAAAAAGATAATATTTAAAAGGTAAACCAATAAATGGAAACCATTGTCTCAGTTAAACCTCTTTTGGCAGTTTTAGTAACGCTATTTGTTATTCCGATACTGGTCTCGTCTTCTAGCAAGCCCAACGTCAGGGAATCATGGATTTTTATTGCTGGAACGATTAAGCTTCTCCTGGTTCTTTCCATGCTTCCTGTTATTCTTGAAGGTAAACAAATCGTTCTCACATTATTTGAAATTGCACCGGGTGCTGCCATTGCTTTCAGAGTAGATGGACTTGGGATGCTTTTTGCTATTGTAGCAGCAAGCCTCTATCTTGTGACATCTGTTTATTCGATCGGATATATGAGAGGGCTTGATGAACATGGTCAGACAAGATTTGTTTCTTTCTTTGCTTTGGCTATTTCTGCTACTATTGGCGCAGCATTTTCAGCTAATTTAATGACACTCTACCTTTTTTATGAAGTGTTGTCTCTTGCAACCTATCCTTTGGTTACCCATCACCAGGATGCAAATTCAAGACTATCCGGCCGAAGATATCTAACCTTTATTTTAGGAACCTCTATCGGTCTTGTACTGCCAGCCATGATTTATTGTTATTCTGTCACCGGTACGTTAGAGTTTTCTACTGCTGGGATCTTTGCTGCGGGTGAGTTATCAAAACCTGCTGCCACTGTATTGCTCTTGATGTTTGTCTTTGGCTTTGCAAAAGCAGGAATCATGCCCTTTCATACCTGGCTTCCGGCTGCAATGGTCGCGCCAACACCTGTCAGTGCATTATTGCATGCTGTGGCAGTTGTAAAGGTTGGGGTGTTTTCCATTGTAAGAATCATTACAGGGATTTTTGGTGTTGAACTTTTATCCGAGTTTAATCTAGGAGTGATGGTAATGACTATAGCGTCAGTCACTATTCTTGTAAGCTCTTGTATTGCCTTATCTCAAGATGAATTAAAACGAAGATTGGCTTTTTCCACTATAAGCCAATTGTCTTATATTGTATTTGGTGTAGCACTTTTGACACCACAAGGACTTTTGGGGGGGGTGATACATATTGCCATGCACGCCTTTGGAAAGATCACCTTGTTTTTTTGTGCTGGGGCTATTTTTGTTGCGACAGGAAAGAAATATATCAGTCAGATGAGTGGTCTTGGCAAAAAAATGCCATTTACATTTGCAGCATTTTTTATTGGGGCATTAGGCGTTATCGGGCTTCCACCCAGTGGAGGGTTCTACAGCAAATGGAATTTGATTTTAGGAACCCTTGAAGCTCAACAGACTATTTTTATGCTTGTTTTGCTCTTGTCTTCATTTTTGAATGCATTTTATTTTTTGCCAATTATTTATAAAGGGTTTTTCGGTAAGAGCGAAGAAGAGGGCGATGGGCCTGTGAAAATACAGGAAGCCAATTTATGCTTACTCATCCCTTTGATGTTTACAGCATTTATTTCAATTGTTTTATTCTTTTATCCCACTGTATTTGTCAAATTGATAAATATTGGTTTGGGACTTTTATAAAATTAAGGAAATTAATATGGGGTTAAGAAAGAAAAAATTTAAAGGTGAAGAATTTGAAATTCTGGATCATGCAGAAGTACCGGGATTTAGAAAAGCCTTTCACATCATCATCTGTGTTGCAGTGATATATTTTATTTATATTTTTTCACATGTTGGACACTAATAATCGACTTCTTAGGTTTTTATAAGAATTTTTGGAGTTAAGGAAATATAATGAAAAAAGAATTAACCATTTTTGATAACCCGCAAAATGTCAAACGACTTCGCATCGGATTTTTTATAGCCCTTGTGCTGGTATTGATTGCAGAATTCTTTGTTGAAATGCACGGTGAATTTTCTGTGGAGCATTTTTTCGGGTTTTATGCTGTTTACGGCTTTATCTCTTATGTCTTGTTGATATTTGTTGCCAAGTTAATAAGAAAAATTGTCATGCGCAAAGAGGAATATTATGATGAGTAACATGCTTCCCCCTGCACTTATTTTGATACTAGGCGCTGTTCTGATACCCTTTTTAAAGGGCAAAGCAAAGGCCGCTTATATGTTGGCTTTACCCATAGTAGTGTTTATTGTCTTATTAAATCTTTCTTTGGGAAACACCTGGGTCACCCAATTCTGGGGGTATGAGATTATCATGGGGCGAGTGGACAAGCTTTCCTTGATATTTTCATATGTATTCACCATTATGGCTTTTTTAGGTGTATTATTTGCGCTTAAAGTGAAAGACAATCTTCAGCATGTGTCAGGACTTATTTATGCCGGTTCAACCTTAGGGGTTGTCTTGGCCGGTGATTTTTTATCCCTCTACCTTTTTTGGGAAGTCATGGCGGTCAGTTCTACATTTCTGATTATCGCATCCAGAACCAAGGCGTCACGCGAAGCAGGCTTTCGATATATTCTGGTTCATTTGATTGGCGGTCTTTTTCTTTTAGCCGGCATTGTTCTTTATATTCAAAAAACAGGAACCATTGCATTTGATTATATCGGGCTTACAGGGATTGAATCCTACCTGATCTTTATTGGAATTGCCCTGAATGCGGCTGCTATTCCGCTGCACGCATGGTTGCCGGATGCCTATCCGATGGGAACACCAACCAGTACGGTATTTTTAAGTGCCTTTACGACTAAATCTGCTGTATATCTATTGATCAGAACATTTCCCGGTGCTGATATTTTACTGGTTATTGGCGGTTTAATGGTGTCTTTGCCCATTTTTTACGCGGTTCTTGAAAATGATATTAGAAGGGTTTTATCCTATAGTTTGATGAACCAGGTCGGATTTATGTTGGTCGGTATTGGTATTGGTACCGATCTTGCCCTAAATGGTGCGGTAGCCCATGCCTTTTGCCATATTTTATATAAAGCATTGCTGTTTATGGCAGCAGGCTCAGTACTCCAGATGACGGGAAAAATTAAGTGTACTGAAATTGGCGGATTGTATAAGACAATGCCGCTAACCTGTTTGTTTTGTATCATTGGTGCATTATCAATCTCTGCATTCCCATTCTTTTCAGGTTTTGTGTCTAAATCTATGATTGTTAGTGCTTCTGCGCATGAGAAATTTTTTCTTATCTGGTTGGTCCTTCAATTTGCATCAACCGGTGTGGTAGATCATGCCGGTATTAAGGTACCGTTTTTCACCTTCTTTGGTCATGATTCAGGTATAAGGGCGAAAGAACCCCCATTAAATATGCTTCTTGCCATGGGAATTGCAGCAGCCTTCTGTGTGGGGTTAGGTGTATTCTTTCAGCCACTATATAACATGCTTCCATTCCCTGTTCATTATGAACCCTATACTGGCGCACATATTGTTACTCAACTACAATTGTTGTTGTTTGGTGCACTGGCTTTTACGCTCTTGATTTTATCCGGCTATTATGTGCCCGAGGTTAGGAGCAAAAACCTTGATGCTGACTGGACCTATAGAAAATTGGGCCGGTTTGCTTACAGCGTTCTTGATAAAGGGTTGAATTCATTAAACAGATTCTCAGAAGGTATCTTAATGGGGGCTGTCAAAACTGTTGCTTACTTTTTCAAAAGTGCCACCGCACATATTGCCTTGTTTGTATCTGTAAATATTTGGCTGCTTTTGGGGTATCGAGATAAGCGTCTGGAAATTAAAAAAGCCAGACTTTACAGCGATATTCTTGAAGGGACTCTGCCCATTGGTATTGGAGCAGCTGTTGCCATTTCTTTTATTCTGTTGGTGTTTATTTTAACCTAAGCTTTGAGGCATTCACATGGTAAAAATAGAAGATTTAAAACGTATCAACCTGTTAAAAAATGTTCCAGATCATTTGCTTGAAATAATTGCCAATGAAGCACAGTTGAGTATTTTTGGTACAGACACACAATTGATTACTGTGGGTGAACCCAATGATACTTTTTTCATGTTAATCATGGGCATGGTGGCAATAAAAAGAGAACTTGTTCCAGATATTGATGTGATCCTTGATAATATTCAATCTGGATCTTCTTTTGGCTCATCCGTACTTATGAAACGACCCAAAGCTTCATATACTGCTGTTTGCCAGGAACCTTGCGAGGTGATAACACTGTCAAGTCAGTGCCTCAACCAATTGTGTGATCAAAATGATGAGTTGGCCTACCATATGATGCTTGGTGTTTCAAAACAGTATAAAAGACGTTTGGATGAGCGTGCACAAATGATCATGAAAGTCTTAGATGAACATCCTGAGTTGAAAGATGATATAAAAGACATTGAGAATTTGACACTTACAATTTAGAGGATGAATTAACCCAATAAATATTTAGGACCCATCACAATGGTTGAAAAAGACATACTGAAAAAAATTAATTTCTTCAAAGATTTACCAGATAACATACTTGAGAAAGTGGGTGCGATTGCGCAGCTTGAAACATTTGATGAAGAAAGTATCTTATTTAGACAGAATCAGCAGCAAACGCTTTTATATATGCTGGTTTCCGGCAAAGTTTTTTTAAACTCAAGATCTGTTTCAGGGGAATCTTTAACACTGGATGAAGTCTCTTCAGGAAGATCCTTTGGGATTTCTGCCTTGATGGGTGAATCCTCTAGTACATTTACTGCCATCTGTGCAGAGACAAGTGAAATAGTTACTATTTCCGGGAAACAAATGCGACAGCTTTTTGAAGAAGATTTTAAGATTGGGCACACTTTAATGACTAAAGTTGTTGAGATCTTTAAATCAAGAATAGAAATGCATACGCAACAATTTTTACTGTCACTTACAACACATCCTGAAATTAACCAATTTCAATAAATATTTATAATTTGTCAATTATATCAATTTCAATAAAGATTTTCTTATTGTTCCCAATATATAGAGAGGGTGCACTTTTCACAAATTTGACTGGGTTGATTCATTAGGCTTCGGTTTAATCCGCACTATTATTTTTTACTCTTTAATATCGTTGACGAGTAAATTATTTATAGACTCATTTTTTTTTACTCATGTTTGACTTGACATGTAAAAAACTTGAAGTTATGCTTAAATTAAACTACACGGCTGAATACATGCTTGTCTTGGCCTGATATAATAACTCGAATCTGATATCATCCGTTCTTGTTGCAGTTATTAGTGATCGAAATTAATCGTTTTCGCATTTTCATCTTGTTTTTTTAAGAAATGTTTAGAAATTTAATTAAGATTTTTTAATCAATGTTCAAGAATTAAAATAATTTCATATTAAAGGAGGGTGTGCCATGTCAGTAAAACTGAATCACTATTGGACGATTATTCCTGGAATGAACGATGAGTATAAAAAATTTTTAATCAATAAATTTATTCCTGGAGTCAATCAATTGGGACTTCATACTGTAGCCGTATGGTCAGTACTTATTGGTGCATACAGCGATATCGTTTTTGAAAACGCTGCCAGTGATTTGGAACTGATTGAGAAGGCCTTGAAAGACAAGCGATATAAAAAATTGAAGCAAGATCTTTTAAAATTTGTAAAAGGGTATCAAACAAAAGTGCTGATGAATACAGATAAATTAGGATCATATTCTAGGGATGTCCGTGAAGATACAATCAAATTCAATCAGATGTGGGATATCATGCCTCACAAGAAAGAGGAATATGAAGAATTTAGTAAGAATGAATATTTTAAGATTTTAAATGAGTTGGGCATATCTGTTGCGGGAGAATGGGAAGTCTTAATCGGTGACGGGCCTGGAATAATTTGTGAAGGGAGGGTGTCAGATATAAACAACTTGCTACAAAACTTGCAAAGCAAACTATTCCAGAATACGAGACGAAAATTAAAAGAATATGTAGAAAATTATCGCAGTCGCATTCTTACATTTCACGTCCAAAAATTAAAAGGATACAAGTCTGAAAGCTATCAAATGATTGCAGATTAAAATTTTGTTTGTTAATCGGTAGCTTGGTATGTAAGAAAATCGGCTGCAATGCAAAGTTTGAAATTCAAGTTGATTTATGTATGGAGAATTTATGCTGAAATAGTGGTTTATTGAGTGGTTATAATTGGTTTTTATTGGCATGGCGGTAATGATCTGTGTACTCAAACACTGAAATCATAAGGAGAACCACCACAATTGAATGCTGCTAATAAAAAGGCCTCAATAGATGATATCCGTCCCGATCATAATAAAAATAATTCTTTTCATCACACCAACAAAAAACAATTTGCACTGATTCCCTTTGTCGTCACTTTTTTTATCATGGCGTGTTTCTGGTTACTTTTTTCAGGTAAATTTGATGGATTCCATATCTTTTTGGGCATAGGCTCATGCCTTATTGTTTCAGGAATCAGCAGCCGCTTGTTGTTCCCGAGAGGTGTACCTCCTCTGCTATTGAAAACCTGGTTAAAATTTGCTGGATATTTGCCTTGGCTATTCAATCAAATATTTTTAGCAAATTTACATGTACTGTATTTAACATTCCATCCCAGAATGATGGAACTGATTAACCCCAAAATCATTAAATTTAACAGCCGATTAAAAAGTGATGTTTCCCGTACTACTTTTGCAAATTCAATCACACTTACACCAGGTACAATCACGATACATGCGGGTGTAATGGGAAAATTTGCCGTACATTGTATTGATGATAAATCTGGACAAAGCCTGCCTGGTCAAATGGAAAATAAAATTTCAAAGGTGTTTGATGAATAATTTTTTTTTATATACAGGGATTATCTTAGGACTTTTAATGCTTTTACCCACTTATCGATGTCTTATCGGCCCGACGGTTTTTGATCGTCTGGTTGGGGTAAATGCTATTGGCAGTAAAACAATCGTCATGTTGATCCTTATCGGTTTGATCTATAAGCGGGTGGATATGTTTGTAGATATTGCTCTTGCTTATGCAATGCTGAACTTTATTGCCGTACTGGCAGCTTCCCGATATTTCCAGAAACAAAAAGGATTGTATGATAAAACAGGCAAAAGGACGCCACTGATATGATGGTCACTATCATGATATTGTTAATATTCGGCTTGATTTTTTTTGCGGGTGGAGCCATCGGTATAATAAGATTTCCTGATTTTTATTCTCGTCTGCATCCGGCAGGAAAATTGGATACTGGGGGACTTGTTATAACGATGTCAGCATTTGCATTGTATACCATACAACCCTTTGACCTTGAAGCTATCATCACATCCATAAAAATTATTCTCATTGTTGTATTTGTTTTCATAACCAGCCCCACTGCCATTCATTCAATTGTAGATGCCGGTATAAGAGCAGGTCTTGAGCCATGGGAAAAACAGGAGGACAAATAAAAATGATCTGGCAGATTGAATTGATTATACTGGTTCTGGTTGTTTTATTCGGATTCGGCGCTTTGGCCACAAAGGATTTGCTGAGTGCTGCAATTTTATTTGGTGCTTACAGTTTTTTATTATGCCTTTTATGGGCCATTATGGGAGCGGTTGATGTGGCATTTACTGAAGCATCGGTAGGGGCCGGAGTTAGCACCGTATTAATCGTTTCTGCAGTTCTTCGAACAACAAGGAGAACTGATCATTGAAAATAACAGGTTTAATTTCACTAATTTTTATAGGTGGACTCTTATTTTACGGAGCACTTGATTTTCCGCCCTGGGGAGATCCGACATCTCCGGCATCCAGTCATCTATCTCCTTATTATATAGAACATTCTATAAAAGACACATCTGTCCCCAATGTAGTCACCGCTGTCCTGGCAGACTACAGAGGATACGATACCATGTTTGAAACGATTGTTATTTTTACAGCCGGGATTGTCTGCATTTTTCTATTACGGTCATTTAAGGAAAAAGCACCTGAATCAAGAATGTACCGGCACATCCCCACCGGCATTATACTTCGGATTGAAAAAGGGGGAAAGGTGCCACATGAATCCGAATATTTCGAGCATATTGATTCTGTGTGGATACCCTATGATCTGGTAATCAGAACAACTTGCAGAATGATCATTCCATTTATTCAAGTTTTTGCATTATATGTCATCGCTCATGGCCATCACAGTCCTGGTGGAGGGTTTCAAGGCGGTGTTATTATGGGGGCGTCTTTTGTACTTTTTGCCATCGGGTTCAACCTCAGGTCAGCAATCAAACAGATGAGCGAAAAAATAGTTGCTTTTATCTGTGCATTAGGGGTTTTAATTTATGCCGGAACCGGGGTCCTGTGTATGTTTTTTAAAGCCAATTATTTGGATTACAGTGCTTTGGCACCCCTTTTAAGGACAGATCCGGTTACAGCAAGATCTCATGGCATATTAATCGTTGAGATAGGTGTCGGTATGGCTGTAATGGCTGTGATGGTCGTCCTTTATTACAACCTATCATCTGCTGGAAAACATGATGAGGGGTTATAGTCATGGATAATATACACACATTCATCATTTTAAGGATTAATTATTTTGTTTACATAATACTAATGCTTTTGGGCATGTATGGCATTTTTATAAAAAAAAACTATTTAAAAAAAATTATAGGCCTTAATATTCTGCAAACGGCCATCATCCTGTTTTTTGTTTCTATTGGAGCAAAAAGGGATGCAACCATTCCTATTCTTGAGCATCATAATAATCACACAATACAGGCCATAAACTA
>JAAEKY010000447.1 GCA_024227235.1 Desulfobacteraceae bacterium
ATAAACAGCATTGATGATTTCGCAAAAAGAGCTGTCCCATTGGTCTGGCTTAAAGATCGTGTTGATAGATTTTTCCTTGAGATACAGGGGTCAGGAATAATACTTTTACCAGATAAAAAGATTTTAAGAGTTCATTATGCTTCAAAAAATGGGCGAGCATATCAATCTGTGGGAAGATATTTAATTGCGAAGGATGAAATTGCAAAGGAAAATATGTCAATGCAAGCCATTAAAATGTGGTTAAAGCAAAATCCTGATAAATTAGATCAAGTGCTTAACTATAATACAAGTTTTGTATTTTTTAAAAAAGAAATGGGTGGTCCATTTGGATGCCTTGGTGTCAAGGTTTCTCCCATGCGTTCAATAGCTACAGACACAAGCCTCTTCCCAAAAGGCGCTCTATGTTTTATCAAGACTAAAGCACCTTCGGAAGATAACCTGGAATTTCCCCAGGGCTGGGATGATCATTCAGGGTTTGTATTTAATCAGGATACAGGCGGTGCCATAAAAGGTCATTTAAGG
>JAAEKY010000448.1 GCA_024227235.1 Desulfobacteraceae bacterium
GGATTTTGATTGGCAGGTAATTTTTCTAATTTTGCAGTGAACCAGAAAGTTGCACCTCTGCCTTGTTGACTCTCAACCCCTATTTTCCCATCCATTAATTTGGATAGTTGTTTTGAAATAGTAAGTCCAAGTCCTGTACCCCCATATTTACGTGTTGTGGATGAATCAGCCTGGGAAAATGATTTGAAAAGTTTGTCTTGTTGCTTTTTTGAAATCCCTATGCCCGTATCAATAACCTCAAATTTCAAATAAGCATGGGAGCTGGTTTCTTTGAAAAGAGAAATTTTAATCAAAACCTCACCCTTTTCAACAAACTTTATGCTATTCCCAGAAAGATTAAGCAATATCTGGCGAAGTCGCCCGGGATCACCTTTTAAAAAGTTTGGCACATCATTTTGAATCAAGCAAATAAATTCAATACCTTTTTCCTGTGCTTTTGTCGCCATGAGCTGTCCAAGATCATGGATTGTTTTTCTCAAATCAAGATCTATTGACTCAAGCTCCAGTTTGCCTGCTTCAATTTTAGAGAAATCAAGAATGTCATTAATGATTGTCAGTAA
>JAAEKY010000449.1 GCA_024227235.1 Desulfobacteraceae bacterium
CCTCTTTTCCTTTGTCGATGAGCCCCAAAAGTCCAATCTTTTGAAAACTTTTCCAGTAATAAAAAAATAAACTTTTGCTTAACCCGCTTGATTGGATTATCTTCTGCCATTCACCTTTGCGCGCCGTTAAATATCCACGCGTAGCTAGATATCGTTTTTGAACCCTTTGTATCTGATCACTATCTGCTGGTTGCTTGGTTAACCAGGCCAGATGACCGACACGCCGGTTAATATCTGTGAAATCAAAATGACCAACCAAATTTTTCATGCCCTGAGCAAAACCATAAGAGGCAAATATGGATAGCACCTCTGCGGTTTCCAATTGGCAGCCGAAGCCTTTCATGATGATGGCAGCTTTTGTGGCCGGCAAGTTGGGTATCGCCCTTTTTAGCGCAACGAGCTTTCTTTCAATATCTTTAGTTACAAATTGGTTATCAATGCGATTTTTGGAACCTGAGCTAAATATGCCGATGATACCATAACTTCTGTACGCTTTGCGGGCTTCTTTAATCATACGATCGGAAAATGATTGCTGTGAAAGAAAATCAATGTGTCCTTTTGTCTCATCAAATCCTAAACAATATTCAGCAAGAAGTAGTAACGAGTCGTAGTAAAAAGCAGGTGTATTGGAGGTCAGTGAATTTTGCAACATCATGGTCAGGTAACTTAAGAAAGTTGAATTTATAATGGTCATATCTCGCCTCCTTATGGTTAATGATTATTTCACATTCACCATACCGGAAACGAGAATATTAGTCAACAGTTATTTCACAGTCAAAATAATAAAATGTCTGATAACTGTAGATCTATACAGATACCCCTGAATTTTACGTGAATTAATGGTTGACCATAATTTGAGCGATTCTTACACCGATTCAAATATAAAACACTGTTTTTTATCGATATTTTAAAAGGAATGTTAAGTTATTGGGATGAAGTGGTGACATTTACTTGATTCGATATGTCTGAAATAAAATATATGTTATCAATACACAATTCAGCACTCAGGGTGTTCACATCACGAGTTTCTTTAAATAGGCGGTTGAAAATTCAGACAAAAAATAGAAAAAAAAACTTAAC
>JAAEKY010000450.1 GCA_024227235.1 Desulfobacteraceae bacterium
ATACGAACAGGCATTGTGAATTATTTCAGGAGCCCTGTCATGTTATAGTTGACAATTACAATCAGCAGAAAATTTCTTTTCCATATACATCACTATCGAAATGTACTAAACCGAATCAATACAAAATACAGCTTTTTTTTCCAATACTTCATTCCAAATTCATCCCCTTCTCCGGTTCTGATACCTGCCAATGTTCCAGTAGCAAGAGTGACCAAACACCAACGTTCGGGCAAAGGGGTCACCGTTCGTCACTCCAACGCCTTATCTGCATTACACCTGTAACGTTATTTAATAATGCTAATTATAGAAAGACGATTTTATGGGAACCGACCATACCTTTTTTGCCTCCTGACCACCTTAAATCCATATCCTCCACCGTTATTATTGTTTGAAAAGCCATAGATTTATTTAGCCACCTTTAAGCTCTGAAATGGCGAGTAGTTTTTACAGCTGTGAATCAAATAATAGCTGTACAGGCACGATTTATCTCGTCTGTTCTGCCCATTGCTTTATTTGTCGCATATTTTTATATATTTTTTTACACAGAATAAATTTCTTTGCTGAATAATTACAAATCATTTTAAATTAATGGAGAAATAAATGCGTATTTTTTTTATAGTAACATTTCATACACTTATTTTTTTTATTGCAACATTTGGTATGCTTCATGCCAAAACTTCACTGCCATCCCCTGATTTATCGAACGATCCAGGATTTAAAGCTTTTACAAAAGCTTCTGAAGACGATAAATTTCTAATGCTTCACTTATATTCCGGTACTCCTGAATCAAAACTGAAAACTGCATACACAAATGTTCATAGTACCTTATTGAAATCTCTTCATGCAGTGAGCATTGACATACAGAATTCCAGTGCATCATTTCTAATTGAAAAATACAATCTTCGGTATGCTCCACTTCCTATTATAGTTATTATTGCGCCCAATGGGGCAATTACAGGTTCGTTTCAATCATCATTTTCAGTCGAACAGGTCAAAGGTGTTTTCCATACACCCAAAACTCAGCAATGCCTTTTAGCACTTCAGGAACGAAAATTAGTATTTATCAGTGTTCAAAACAAAGAAACATCAGAAAACACAGCGGCTTTGGATGGGATTAAACAGTTTGAAAAAGAAAATCTCTTTTACAGAGTGGGCAAGGTAATTCTTCTTAATCCAAAAGACACATCTGAAACACAATTACTGAACCAGCTTCAAATTCAACCGGATATAAAGACAGCCCAGACATTTCTACTGGTGCCACCTGGACGTATAATAGGAAGCTGGAAAGGTGCTACAAATTCAAATGATTTTAAAAAAAAGTTGAAATCCTTATCAAAAAGCTGTTCAACTCCTTCGTGTGTTGATCCTAATTGTAAAAAACCTCAACCATAATATATTTTAAGGAGTATTATAATGACTTTTTTTTTCTTGATTCGACAGGAAATATTTCAACGAAAACAGCAATTAATGACAAGCTTGCTTACTATTTTGTTGGGCATTGCTGCTATTGTTTCTATTAATAGTATCACCAGCATTTCTCAAGCTGCCATACAAAAAGAACTGGAACGGCTTGGAACCAATGTTCTGATTCTTCCAAAGGATGCAACAGTGCAAAGTTATTATGCAGCTGATATTGATTCTGGTGAACTTCCCGAGTCATATGTTGCCAAACTTTCCAATAGTGGAGTTCATGGAATGGACAATCTTTCCCCCAAACTATCAACCAAATTTAAAATTGATGGGAAATCGTTTATTCTTACCGGTATTCTTCCTAAAAATGAGATCCGAAGCAAAGCATTGTGGCAGGACGCAAGTATATTCACACCAATAAATTCATCTTCTGAGACCTGTCCTACTCCAGAGTTGAAAATCACAGCAACCGGAGAAAAATTACTCACTACCAAACGGATAATTGATACACTTGATAAAAATCAGGTCTTCTTAGGTAGCGAAGCGGCATCACTTTTAAATGCTGCTAAAGGAAAAAACATTAATATCAAAGGGACTGATTTTATTGTAGCTGCTATATTACCACCTTCAGGCACTGTCGATGATTCAAGGGTGTTTGCTCATTTGCACACAGTTCAACAGCTATTGGGCAAACCAGGTAAGATCAATGTTGTCGAAGTTGTCGGATGTTGTCAGAAAATTTTTGAAGGACTTGTTCCCAAGATCAATGCTCTGCTTCCTGATGCCAAGGTATTGACAATTGGTCATGTGGCCGAAACTCAATTAAAAACAAACCTTATGATGAAAAATATTTCATGGGTTTTTTTCATTCTTATTATTCTGGTGGGTGGAACTGGAATTGCCAACTTTATGTATGGCAATGTAAATGACAGAAAAAAGGAAATCGGTACTCTTATGGCTTTAGGCGCAGGTTCAAAATTTATACTTAAACTTTTTTTCGCCAAAGCATTTTTCCTTGGACTGGCAGGGGGTATTGGGGGTTATATTGTTGGAACGATTTTGGCAATGATCATAGGTCCATATATAGCAAATATTCCGGTCTATCCATTACTAAACATGTTATGGATAGCAATTTTAATTTCTGTAGGCATTGCTTTTTTAGCCAGCTTTTTACCAGCGCGAAAAGCTGCGCTAGTTGACCCTTGTATCGCATTTAGAGAGGTATAATATATGCTTAAAATGATTGATGTTCATGTAGATTATTCAATGAAGAAACAAACGATTAAGGCATTAGACGGTATTAGTCTTACAATTGAACCAGGAGAGTTTCTTGCAGTGGTAGGACCTAGCGGAAGCGGAAAAAGTACCCTTCTTCAATCTTTGGGTGGAATGTTATCACCGACAAAAGGGGTTGTTCAGATGGACGATAACTCTCTCTATGACCTGAGTGCAGATCACCGAGCCGCGTTGCGGAAAAAAAATGTTGGGTTTGTATTTCAAACCTTTAATCTGTTACCATATCTGACTGCAAAACAGAATGTTCAGATTCCGCTTATGCTAAACGGTGAAGATCCGAAAAAACAGGATGTTCAAGCCAATGAGCTTCTCGATAAAGTAGGCTTAAAAGATAGAGAAAATCACAAGCCATCAGAACTCAGTTCTGGTCAACAGCAACGTGTTGCACTGGCAAGAATGTTAGCAAATAATCCCAGAATTATTTTTGCGGATGAACCGACCGGCTCTTTAGATCCAGAAACAGGAAGTCAGGTAATCGGGTTTCTGAAAGAGCTTCATTCAGAAGGGCATACCATTGTTATGGTAACCCATGACCCTATAGCTGCCGAGCAGGCATCTCGCTGTATTCGTATGGTGGATGGACAAATTATAACCACAATTTAAAAAATGTGTTGATAAATACAATGGGAATTACAGGATTCATTCTTTTTCATGCTCAAACCAATTTTTATGTATGGCTTTTGCCCAGCTATTTCTATTTTTCAAAATAGCAGAACTGCAAGGCGTTAAACCTTAGCGCATTAAATATTAAATCTGTAAATGGTATGAAGTTGGCGTTAGCTTCTTAGAGGTGTGTGTGTGTTATGATATATAGTGTGGCTTGAGAGAATGATATCTTGCTATCTGACATTAAATTATATGAATCAAAACCCCTGTAATAAGCCCTTTTGCAACTATAAATTATATAATATATAAAAATCATAGCAACACGTAATTTTAAATAAATAATTTCTGCTTTTTCTCGAATTACTAAGCGACTGTATATGGTATCATGTGTGACGAGTAAATTTTCCAATGGAGCGACAACTACCAAAAGAAGTATGCGGGGATCAGGGTTTAGGCGAAAACCATTTTTTTTAATGTGAGTGTTATTTTTTTTTAAAATTCCAAACCTCAACATATAGTATTCAAATAATGTTCTTTTTTCTTTTTAAATTATGATCTTAAGGTCCAAGTTAGGTTAAAAAAACGCTTAATACATACAAAATGTTAGGAGCGCATATATTGCAGAGCCAATGAAAACAATACCCGGAAAAAAGAGTTCCGGGTGTATACCGGGTAAAGTGGGAGTGCCGGTGTATTGGGAACGCAAGCCGGACAAGGGTCTTGGGTGGAGTCCTTACTGGACTTTTCCAAAAAAGCTTGAAACCCCGCATAACCATGCGGGTTGAGAGGGTTTCCTCAGAAAAAATGTGAGCTTAAAAAAAATCAAGAAAACTCTGGAATCAATTGGTATTAGGGCGTTTCGGGGGTTTTATTTGAAAGTAGTCTTAAGCGTTTCGAAGTCCAGCGCTCTATCCAGCTGAGCTACGGGCGCACAGGTACAGTGAAGTGCGGTTTTAATACCATAAAAAAGATTGATATGCAATGGTATACTTAGAACTTCAGCTGTATATAGTTTAACCAAAAAAAACTTAACCAAGATTACAAAATTATAATTTGTACCAGAGATTTTGGCGCTCAGTGTGTATTCCTGTCTTCTAGGTAATCTTCCAATCTGGAAAATTCTTTTTCAAATTTATTCATCAGATTATCTGCGTCTTTCAATTCCTTTGAAGTTCCCATTTTTTCAATTTCAAAAGCGATTTCTGAAAGTTTTATTGCAGTCAGATTGGCAGCCCCCCCCTTAATTGTATGAGCTTGGCTCTTAATCACTTCAAAATCTTTATCAATTATGGCCTGTCGAAGAATTTTTATCTGGTCCCGGGCATTTTTCAAAAAAGTATTAAGAACCTTGGTTAAAAGATCTTGTTTGCCCATAAATTCTTCCAGGGCTTTATCATAATTCATGGGTTCGGCTGTATCACTGGTTTGTGATTGGTCTGTTTGTGTAATTATCTTTTTGTCGTTAGAAATATTTTCCTGAGTTTCATGTTCTATACCATTTGAAGTCCATTTGTTCACCATGGCTAACAGGTCTTTTCTCAACAAAGGTTTAGAAAGATAATCATCCATTCCTGACTCGAGGCACAGCTTTTTGTAATCCCCCATAACATGTGCTGTCATGGCAATTATTGGAATCCTGTCAAAATTGGGTTTGGTTTTTTCTGTATTATTTTTTTTGAGTTCTGTTTCTATGTCACGAATGGCATTTGTTGCATCAAAACCGCCCATGACCGGCATCTGGATGTCCATTAAGATAATATCGTAACGGTTTTGTTTATAAGCATTCACAGCTTCTAAGCCATTCTCCGCAAGGTCAACCTTAAAATCTGCTGCAGTCAGGTGGGCCAAAGCCACCTGTTGATTGGTCGGGTAGTCTTCAACAAGAAGAATATGCATATTGTTTTTATATGTTTCAGCAATTATGTGTTGGGTAATAAGTGGTGTGGTTTTCAGCTTCTCATTGTCTTTAGAAAACCCTAGAGCGAGTTTTATGGCTTTGTATAAATCCCACTGCTTTACAGGCCTTGTTAAATAGCCATTGATCCCTAAATCTTTGCAAAGCTTCCCGTCCCCTTTCGAGCCGACAGGCGTCATCAATATGATAGGAATTTCTTTAAAAGTTTCATTTCTTCTTATTTGTTGCACTAATTCTAATGCAGTAATCTCTTTTAATAGAGATTCTATCAGGATAAGATCAAAAGGATGATTTGAAAGCACTGATTCTTCCATGAAAGCAAGCGCTTTTATACTATTTTTAACTTGAACTGGCGTACACCCCCATGCTTTGAAATACTCTGCTTGAACATATCTGCTGTTCTGGTTTTGATCCACAATCAGGACTTTCAGATTGCTTAGATTAATGCTTTGGGTATGATGGATATTTTTTTTATCTTTTGGTTTTACAAAATCTATTATAAACCAGAATTTGCTTCCTTTGTGCTCTTCACTTTTTAATCCGATTTCGCCACCCATCAGTTCTACAATCTGTTTTGAAATAGCAATTCCAAGGCCTGTCCCACCATATTTTCTTGTTGTTGAACTGTCTGCCTGTGTAAAACTGTTGAAAATTGTTTTCTGTTTGTCTTTTGGTATTCCAATACCTGTGTCAGTTACAGAGAATTTAATTTTGACTTTATCTTTAAATTCTTTAATTTTTTCAGCTTTGAGGAATATTTCACCCGTTAGAGTGAACTTTAAAGAATTTCCTAAAAGATTCATCAGTATCTGTCGTAATCTGCCCGGGTCACCAGATACAAAAGACGGAATATCAGGCGCTATAAAGGTAATAAATTCCAAGCCCTTTTTTTGAGCATTGAGATTCATGCTGTTAGAAATACTTTCCAGAAGATGTCTCATTTCAAAACTCAAGTTTTCCAGCTCAAGTTTACCTGCTTCAATTTTTGAAAAATCAAGAACGTCATTGATAATTCCAACCAGAGCTGTAGATTCATTGACTATTGTGTCAAAGATGTTTTTTTGTTTTTCATCAAGTTTTGTATCCTGGATCAATTCGGTCATGCCGATTATACCGTTCAAAGGCGTTCTCATTTCATGACTCATATTGGCTAAAAATTCACTTTTGGATACATTTTCCGCTTCAGCCTTGATTTTTTCCGCTTCCATTTTTTCAGCTTTTTTTCGTTCAGTAATGTCTTTTAAGCCAACAACAGCACCTATGATTTCATTGCTGATATCCCGGAAAGGAAATGCGGATAAAATAAAAGGGGCTGGTGAATTCTGATTGTCTTTTTTTATTTCCATATCAAGCTCAATATGGGTGGCACTTTCATCCATTATGCGTGAAATTGGGCATTGAGAAGTATGGCAAAGGTGGGTGGGAAAGATGTCATAGCATTTTTTTTCTTTGATCTCACTGTTTTCTTTGTTTATAATGTGCATAAACATTTTATTCACTCTCAGCACATCAAATGAATCGCTGATTACCCACATCCCTTCAGTTGAGGCTTGAAATATTTGATCAAGCTCTAAATAGGCCATAGCCGATTCGGCAACCATTTGATTTGAACGTTCGATAGCCTGTTCCAATTCAATGTTTGTTTCTTCTAACTCCTTACTGATTTCAATTTGCTTTTTTTCAAACTCAATACGTTCGGTAATATCTCTAACCATTCCGCGAAATCCGGTTATGACATTGTCATCGTCTCTAATTAAAGAAACAGAGGTTTCAACAAAAATTTTGTCGCCATTTTCTTGAATAAATTCCCAATTAAATACCTGGCTTGAAGTTTTTTCTTCTATATATAAAGTATTAAAATTTTGAAAAACTATATTTCTATATTTTTTATCAGTATATTGCTTGTAATTCATTCCCAATAATTTTTCTCTGGGATATCCATAGATTCTACATAAAGCGTCATTAAAAAATATAAGATTTCCTTTTAAATCAACTTCGTAATATCCGTCATCGATATTTCCAAGGATATTCCGATATTTTTTTTCTACTTCTGCCTTTCCGTGTAAAGTGCTGTCAAAATCCTGCTTTATCAAAGAAACGGACTCATAAAGAGGAAGAAATTCAGTGAAAATTTTATCTCTGTCTGTATTTAAATCAATTCCATTCGTATCCCAGTTGATTTCCCCGAGAAATGTCAAGAGTTTTTCAATCTGAATATTGACATCTTTATTAATTCCCCTGGATTTAGGTTTTGTCTCTTTTTTATCACGCTTTGCAGAGTAAAATTTTTTTTCTTTTTGTTTTTCAATTATCTCAACTGCGTCTTTGAAATTATCAACGACAGCAATTTTAAAAGGAGAAAACATCCTGCCTGAATTGAAAAACGTTTTCATAAATGGATTCAGACCATACAAAGCTGAAAA
This sequence comes from Desulfobacteraceae bacterium, assembly GCA_024227235.1. Taxonomy (GTDB): domain Bacteria; phylum Desulfobacterota; class Desulfobacteria; order Desulfobacterales; family Desulfobacteraceae; genus Desulfobacula. Next base: position 7,651 of record JAAEKY010000450.1, read on the forward strand.
TCGACAGGGGATTTTTTGATTTAATTGTTTCAGTTTTTTTATATAAAGAGTTTTCGCATTCCATTTGCCACCTTCCATTTGCTCCCAGTTAGAAATCCTGTGATAATATCCTTTAGAAATCAGACCGGATTCATTAAGTACTTTTTCACATGATTTAAAAAATAGTTCAACGCTCTCCTTTGTAAGAGTTCCTTTTGCATAGTTATAAAGGATATCCTTTCCAATGAGCTCAAAACCAATAGAATATCCATCTGTCTTAAACAGCCAGTCATCTTTCGTAAATCGGTTAAGATTATCTGTTAGTTTGTTTTTATTAAGCAAATTCACAGCTTTTTCAATTGCTGCACTATAATCGTCACACATTTCCATGGGGAATGTACGTTTATGCAGTTTTAAACCAACCCTGATAGCCATATTGACAAACAAGGTTGCATTGAATCCAAAATATCCCATCAGATTAGGTTTTTTTCTTTCTTTCTTCATATAGGCTGTGAACTGTTGTCGGCCGTCTTTAGACGTGGTACCGGAGACCATGCTGTAATCTTTTATTTCAATATATCGATTATTGAATAAGTTTAAACTTAATAAGATTTTTTTACGCTCTTCTAAAAATCTGTTCATGCCATTGTTACCGCTATGTCCTGCGGGAACAGAGAGTAATATTTTTTTTCCGATCAATTTAAAAGAAGCAGAATAACCTTCTCCAAGGTCAATATTTGTCCATTCAGGCTTTGAAGTGATGGATAAACCTGAAACAGGGCAGATGGTGGACAAATCCGATCCATTAGATATAATTTTTTGGTTAGGGTGCATTACTGAACCTTATGCTATAATATATTAAAAAAGCGTGTTGAAATCGGCACTCAGATTGAACGAGTAAAAGCGTAATACCTTTAGGTTAAAAAAGCAATAAATATTAGAATCTGGTCCCACTGAGTGGGATTCCACAGGGCAATCGTATAAAAATTTTGGATTTTTTCATTCCCAGTGTCTGACCGAAAATTCGTGTTTGAACTAAACGGGTAAAAATCATGATCAAATATTTTCTTTATCAGATGACAAGCTTGATTTGGAATTGACAACAATCTGCTTTATAAGTAGAACCCAGAAGTGAAATGAAAAAAAATAAACTAAAAAAATTTATCTCCTGGATTTGGAAGACAACCTTAAAAATTGTGTTATTCCTTTTTTGCTTTACGATTCTCCAGGTATTCATTTTAAAATATATTAATCCGCCTTTTACACCCAATGTGGTATGGGAATGGGGTGAAGCTATTGTTAAAAAACAACCCGGAAAACGTCCGAAATATAATTGGAAGAATATCGAAAATATTTCTCCGCATTTAAGAAGGGCTGTTATAGCGGCTGAAGATCAGCGATTTCTATCCCATAGCGGATTCGATTTCAATGAAATCACAAATGCATTAAAAACTTTAATTAAAAGAAAAAAATTAAGAGGTGCCAGTACAATCACTATGCAGACGGCCAGAAGCGTCTTTTTACTGTCCAGCAGAAGTTTTTTTAGAAAAATCGCAGAGATGTATTATACGATTTTAATAGAACTGTTCTGGGACAAACAAAGAATCCTTGAAATGTACTTAAATACTGTGGATTGGGGAACAAACGTTACAGGTGCTCAAGCAGCCTCCCAAAAATATTTTTCAAAAAGCGCTAAATACTTAACACCTCCCCAGGCAGCTTTAATGACCGCTATTTTACCAAACCCTCACAGATGGTCTGTTCATCGCCCAACCCCATATCTTAAAACCCGCCAAAAACAAATCATGAAAGATATGCATTTAATACCATTGCTTTAAAAAAATATTCAACGCCGATATCGCCCGGATATTTCACCTCTTTTTCTTTAGTTCAGCATTAAAACTTTCTTGATTTGCTTTAAATGCCTTGGCATCTTTTCCAATTCTGATGATGGTTAAGGTATTGATCTTGTCACCTTTTTGGATTTTATTTACAACATCCTGACCCTCAACCACTTTGCCGAAAACAGTATGTCTTTTATCAAGCCAGGGCGTTGCCTTATGGGTTATAAAAAACTGGCTGCCATTTGTTCCAGGACCGGCATTTGCCATAGAAAGAATTCCAGGACCATTATGTTTTAATCCATCAACAAACTCATCAGGAAATATGTATCCCGGGCCGCCCCTGCCAGTTCCAGTGGGGTCACCGCCCTGAATCATGAAATCTTTGATCACTCTATGAAAAATAAGTCCGTTATAATACTTTGTGTCTGCTTTTTGATTTGACTGAATCGTCCCTTGAGCTAATCCGACAAAATTAATGGTCGTAAGAGGAACTTGTTTATAATACAGCTGAGCAATTATCTGTCCTTTGGTGGTAGCAAATTGAGCATATATCCCGTCTTTGAGATTTTCAGAAAAAGTAAGACACGGAATGAACAGCAAAGATAAAAAAACAAATATGATATGAATTCTTTTAGCAAAAAACATTTCCAGCAGCCTCCTTAATAGATTTATGGATTGCTCCATAATTAAAAAACCCGGTACTCAATGATTTAAGTTCCGGGTGTTAATGGAGATCTTTGAATAATGCCTCTTTTGCCAAATTGTCACGGAATATGAAAATGATAATCCTCAAAATATTCTATATATTCATCCGGTTATAATTTTAATCTTCCTTGCAAAAAAACAAAATTGAACGTTCTTCAAAGGTCTCAATGATCCATCATTTTTTTTGGCTAATTGTATAACAATAGTATAAAAAAAATGGGGTGAGTGAAGGGGCTTGAACCCTCGACATCCAGGACCACAACCTAGCGCTCTACCAACTGAGCTACACCCACCACAAAAAAACTTTTCTTAATTATCAGAACCTGGCTGATTTTTCAATAGTTTTTTCATTTAACCCAAATTCAATTCACACCACCCCAATGTTGCAAACATCTGTGGGGTTCCATATCCAAAGTAGCAAGTGTGACATAGTAATCATTTATATCAAACCCCTGATACTGACGGAGATGGGGCCCCACAGGTGTTTCCGCAGGATAAAAAACATGACTATAAATTGGTGTCTTCAAAAAACCTGCTAAAAGTTGCGTGTTTAAAAATTCGGAACAAAAGAGACTTTTGCTTTTTAAATGCTATTTTTATTATTTGCCGTCCTGTTTTTTTAGGCCTGACCTTTAGGTTATGCAGCATTGGGGTACATTTTACATTGACCTAAAGGCGTGGTTTGACTATTATCCTTGCGTATAAAATTTTTTTACTAAAGGGATTATATATGAACGCACTTTTAATATTTGTTGTCAGGCTTATTCTGGGTCTTGTATTTGGTATCATGCTGATCCGTTTATTTAGACCGGAATGGGGGATTTACCATGGTGTTGTCGCAGGGATTATTCTAGTGGTTCTGGCTTATATTTTTGCACTTTTTAGAAAAAAGAAATAAACATAAACCTAAGGGGTTAGACCAATTGGAAAAAAATATCATCCTGGGAACAGCCGGTCATATTGACCATGGCAAAACAAGCCTTGTTAAAGCGTTAACCGGAATTGAAACAGACCGGCTTAAAGAAGAAAAGGAAAGAGGCATTACCATTGAACTTGGGTTTGCCTCACTTGATCTTCCCAATGGTCAGCATATCGGCATCGTAGATATGCCGGGCCATGAGAAATTTGTAAAAAATATGGTGGCAGGTTCCAGTGGAATTGATGTGGTCACAATGGTGATTGCGGCAGATGAGGGCGTCATGCCCCAAACCAGGGAGCATATGGAAATCTGTAATCTCATGGGAATTGAATATGGGATGGTGGCCTTGACCAAAATTGATATGGTGGATGAAGATCTTTTAGAACTCGCACTTGAAGATATCAATGATTTTATTCAAGGCACTTTCCTTGAAGACAAACCCATTATTCCCGTCTCTTCTGCTACAAATGAAGGGATTGATGATTTTGTTAAGACACTTGAAACAATTTGCAGTACCCTTCCTGAAAGAAAATATTCAGCTATTTTCAGGCTGCCGGTTGATCGTGTTTTTTCCATGAAAGGGTTTGGAACAGTCATTACCGGAACACTGACCTCCGGCAGCATAAATGTTGGAAACGATATCATGGTCTACCCCAAACGAATTGTCTCAAAAGTAAGGGGCATTCAGGTTCACAGTTCAAGTGTAGACGCGGCAGGTTCAGGCACCAGAACCGCCATTAATTTCCAGGGACTTGATAAAGAATCAGTCAGTCGTGGTGATATCCTTTCAACGCCTGATACGCTCATTGAAAGCTATATGTTAGATGCCCATTTCCATTATTTAAAAAGTAATGCCAAGCCTGCTAAAAGCCGAACAAGAATCAGATTTCATTCAGGGACCAGTGAAATATTGGGATACATGATATTGCTGGATAGAGAAGAGCTTTTACCAGGGGATGATGCGTCTGTCCAATTTCGTCTGGAGTCTCCTGTGTGTTGTGTTAAGGATGACAGATATGTTATCCGGAGCTATTCACCCGTCAAAACCATTGGTGGTGGCGCCATACTAAATCCTGCATCCCAAAAACATAAGCTGCTTGATAAAAATGTTATCCAGGGTCTGGAAAACCTTTTACTGGAGGATAATGAACAAACCATTTTATTTTTTCTATCCTTAAAGGGATATAAAGGCGTATCTTTTTCTGATCTTCGTGTCATGACCAATATCTCAGATAAAATGCTTAAGACAAGTCTTCAGAAAATGCTTGCCAGACAGGATATTGTCCAAACTGATAAAGACAAACAGATTTATGTGGATGGTGCGTTTTTTGATAATTTTAAAGAAAAAGTTGTTCAAAAGCTCGAGGCCTACCACAAAGAGAACCCGCTAAAAGAAGGCATGCCAACCCAGGAGCTTAAATCTAAATTCCAGTATATTGAGGATGCCAAATTTTTTAATATTCTTTTTACAAAACTAGCCAAAGAAAACCTTATTGTCCTGGATAAGAGTATTATTAAATTATCTATCCATAAAGTGGCGCTTCAGGTGGATCAGTCTGCGGTAAAAGAAAAAATAAAGAAAATCTATCAAGGATCAGGGTTAACGCCCCCCTTTTTCAGGACCATTTGCCAAGACCTGGATTTAGATAAAAAAAATGCCACAGATGTCCTTCATATGCTGATCGATGAAAAATCGATTGTTAAAACAAAAGATGATCTTTACTTCGATGCCAATGAAATTAAGACACTCGAACAAAAGCTGGTAAACTATTTAAAGGAAAAGGAATCCATAACCACGCCCGACTTTAAAGGTATGACTGGGGTGTCCAGAAAATTTATTATTCCGTTGATTGAATATTTTGATTCTATTCGTTTGACCATACGGGTGGGGGACACAAGACAGTTAAGAAGAAAATCTTAATAGATTCCTTTAGCAAAGGCTTCGACAATACCGTTCAGGTGAGACTTACCGTCCAAAGTCAGGGCAAATCGATTATCATTAAAAAAACCGAAGCGCTCTTTCAGTATTGATTTCAGCGTATCTTCAAATTTCTTTTCAAACGATATGTGAAACAGTGTTTGGAATTTTTCAAGATCCAGGCCTTCAAGTGTGCGAAGTCTGAGCATAACCATTTCCATCATTTGTTGGTCTAAAGTTAACATCTCTTCATCTTCAACAGGCAGCTTTCCAGAATTTATATCTTTTATATAGGTCTTAATACTTCGATAATTCCATGATCTTTTTTTACCGTCATAGGCGTGTGCAGCTGCTCCAAATCCAAAGTAAGGCGTCATATCCCAATATTTTGAATTGTGCTTTGACCGATGGTGTCTTCCTTTTGAAAAGTTTGAAATTTCATAATGTTCGAATCCAGATTCGCATAAAAGTTGAGATGTTTTTTTAAACAAAGTGGACATTTTTGTACTTTCAATAGGATGGGCCCGGCCTTTTTTAGATCTTTTGGTTTTATATTTTTTTCCCAATGGGGTGCCAGGCTCAATGGTCAGCATGTAACAGGATAAATGGGAGGGGTCCATCTTTATTGCTTTGTTTAAATCATTTATCCATAGGGAGGATGTCTCAAACTCAAGGCCGTAGATTAAATCCATATTGACATTATCGATACCTGCTTTCCTTGCATCTTCAATTGCTTTTTGTGCGTGTTCAGCCGTATGGATTCTATCTAAAAATTTTAATTTTTCATCGTTAAATGACTGGGCGCCAATGCTTAGTCTGTTGATGCCAATATTTTTTAAATCTGCCAAATAATTACGATCAATTGTTCCAGGATTGACCTCAAAAGTAAGTTCAACATCCTTGGAAACACTAAAGTTATCATCAATTACCTGTAAAAGATTTTCAACATCTTTAACCAAAAGAAGTGACGGTGTCCCACCACCAAAGTATATGGTGCTAATATTTGTGTCAGTGCATGAGTGTTTTGTAATTTCTTTTTCAAGAGACTGGATGTAATCCGGAATCAAAGAAAGACAGGTCTGAGAATAAAAGTCACAATAGGCACACTTTTTTACACAAAAGGGGATATGGATATAAATGGCGTGTCGGTCACACAAAACGTTTCATCAATTCATTAATCACAGAATCAATATTTTCAGGTGTTACACCATAACGGCTACAGGCCTGTTGAACTCTTTCAAGGTGCGGGCTGCCCTCCATATCTTCAGGTCCCCTGAAAAACCCCATCCGTCTGCCGATCTGATATAAAATTCTCTTTTCCGGTTCAAGTTCAAAAAAGTTATCTATGATACGGATCATTTTTTCTTTGTCTTCAGGCATCTTCCCATTAATGGTCTCAAAAAGGTTCAGGATATGGTCGCTTTTTATATAGGAGTTTATCCCATCAAGGCTTTCAAGGAAAAGCCTTAATTCCTTGGCCATCATAGCATCTGTCGGTTTCTCAAATTCCCCGCGTCTTGCTTCAACCGCCAGGGCCGTGCCATTGGTCACCGCAAGGGTTCGAAGCCTGATAAAGTGAGGATTGATGGTATTCAGTGCAGATGCTGTTTCCATTGCATGTTCTATGGAATAATCAATCCCCCCTAAACCTGGCATAACATATTCAGACAATTCCATTCGGGCCTCTTTTACTTTAAGGCCTGCTTTAATCTGAACTGCTTTTGTCGCTCCTTTTCTGATCTTTTTTAGCACAGTATCAGAGCCTGATTCCATACCCACATGAATACGGTTGAGACCTGCATCAGAAATCCGCTGCAAATCATTCTGTTTTATTCGGACAATCGTATGACTCCTTGCATAGGATGTAATTCGATCAACATCAGGGAAACACTCTCTAATATGGTCAAGTACGACCACTAGATCATCCGGTTTCATTATTAAAGAATTCGCATCCTGTAAAAAAATGGATTTCATTCCGGATGCATACCAGTTCATGGCAGCATTAAATGCCATACGGTCTTTTTCCTGAAAACTGTTGTAAAGGGTGTTAATCACTTCACTATCAGAATATCCACCTGGTTTTACAATCTGTTTAATCCGGGTAATATAGTCATGCAAAAAATCAATATCTTTAATTATATTTTCAACAGATCGTAAAGAAAATTTTCTCTTTTTATATACCCTGCAAAATGTACAATTATTCCATGGACAATTTCTTGTCAGTCGTATTAAAAGGCTGTTGGCCTCACTTGGCGGACGTATAGGGCCCTGCTCAAATCCTTCGTAGATATCTTCTTTTTTCTTATTCATAGAGGTCTTTTTTTAACCTTTTCCATCTTAATTTTTAAATCTTCAACCGTTTAAATCAATTCTTATATTTCTCATACAACATGCTTTATCAATATTAACATTTGACCATCTAAAGTCAATTTTAATAACAAATATACCCATAACTATTAGGAAAAAATTTACCCAAAATATAACATTAAGTACATAATATTATTACAAATAGTACTGAATTAATAGACAGTCTATTTTAATATTTTATTCCAATAAAAAAAATATGGGATAAAATATAATTTTTTTCTTCAATAAATCATTGGCTGATAACTGCCACTTTTGGGCGTATGGAAACAACCACTTTGTCAAACATGCTATAATTCTTAGATAAATTTCACACTGACCTGTGTTGAAAATAACGTCAGACCTTTTTTAAGTTACCTGAATTTAAGCTAACCAATTAAAATTACGAAAAAAATTCTTCAATCACCCTTATATGGAATAGTATTTGCATCTATTTAAAGAAAAACTATAATTTGTGTAAAAATTTGGGAAAGAGGTTTTAAAAATGAAAAAAAGAATTCTTAAGTTAACCGGCTTATTGACATTCATTGGATTTATATTTTTAGTTTTCACATCGATTTCCTATTCAGAGGACTGTAGTAATGATTGTTATCAGGATGCACTGGGATTTTGCGAAATCAGTGATCCATCCGAGGATCAAGCGTGTTTTGATCAGGAATATAATGGGTGTAAGGACTTTTGCTGCCATGAAGAGTGTGAGATGCAAGTAGCAGAACCCTGCCATGAGGAGTGTAGTGACCAGGCTTCTATATGTGAAGAGAACTGTAATACCACCTGCCAGGCACAATGCGCTGAGAGTTCTGACTCAGAAGCTTGCGAGGATGATTGCATGATGTCCTGTACAGATACTTGTTGGCAAGAAGAGGACCAATGCCACATGGACTGTGAATATAGTGATGCCATGCAAATGTGTGTAGATCAATGCATGGAGGGCGGCGACATTGACAGTGATGGGGACGGCTTTTTAGATGATCTTGATAACTGCCCTTATGTATCAAATCCAGGTCAGGAGAATAGTGACAGTGATGATTTCGGTGATGCCTGTGACAATTGTCCTGATGATGAAAACTTTGATCAGACAGACTCAGACGGGGACTGCGCAGGAGATGTCTGTGACAAATGTCCTGCCATTTACAGCAACGAACCTTTTTTCGATACGGATACAGATGGTGTCGGCGATGCCTGTGATCCAGACATTGACCAGGATGGTGTGCCCAATGCTTCGGACAATTGTCCTTTTAATGCAAATCCCGGCCAGGAAGATACAGATGGTGACCTTGTCGGAGATGCCTGTGACCAGGTATCGGTTCTTATAGAAAGCCCGACGACCCTGGATATTTCCTTGACCAATACACCTGACCTTATCTTGCCTCATCCTGCCTGGCATGTCCAGCACCCAACAATTTCACCGATAAATACCTATCAGGCATTTGCCTTTGATATCAGCAATGCGCCTTCAGAAAAAATTGTGGGGTGGTATACACCTGCATCATGCCATGATGACAAACACAGGGGATTTCTCTGGGGGGATAATTTTGATGCAATTCCCGGCACAGACGATTCAGTCAAAATAGAAATAACAGAACCGGGAGCTGAGCGGAACATTGTATGGGGTATTGATGATAATTTGAATTTTGTTGGCCAGTATGACCAGGGAGGTCAAACCCGGTCCTTCTGGGGAGAACGATACCTGGCAAGTGAAAGTGGGCTATGGTATTATGCCTATCACCCCATCGTTCCGAATTTTCCAAACACTTACTACAGCAGTGCCTGGGACTTTGCTATTGTCGATGGTAAAAAAAGTATCATTGGACGGTATCATGATCATTTGGGCAAGCATGCCTATCTGTATGAAAAAACATATTCACCGGCAGCTGAAACCTATACGGCTATAGATGTGCCGGGTGCCGGCAGAACCTATGGCAGCGGGATCAACAATGATGGAAAAATTGTCGGATACTACAAAGATACAGATGACTGGGGGATTACAAATGACTATCACGGCTTTTTGTATGACGGGGGAAGTTTCATCCAGGTAAATGTGCCAGGCGGAATGAACACCAGGGCGTACCGGATTAATAATTCCGGCCAGGTTCTCGGGCTTTACGAAACCACTGGTGGCCGTTCGCTTGGATTCATCCTTGCAGGATCGGCTTACAGGACGTTTGCTGTTAAAGGCGCAAGAGACACCTATGCTTTCGGATTCAATGATGAAGGTAAAATCGTGGGGTACTACAGAAATGAAACAGGTGTTCATCCATTTGTAGCAGGGCCTCTGCCAACATCCAACTGCCCGGGAGACTTTGAGCCCGACAATGATGTAGATATTGACGACTTAACTGTCTTTGCAGCATCATTTGGGAAAAGTACGCCATGCACACCCCAGTGCCAGGCAGATTTCAATGATGATGGTGATGTGGATGGTGATGATCTAAACGTTTTTATGTCGGAATTCGGACGTCTGGATTGCGCGCCTTAAAACCCTAGCATATTATTTTTTTAAAAATATTTAATTTAATTATAAAAAGGCAGGATTCAGCTTTGACTCTGCCTTTTTTATTTGAGCAAGCCTTGAAACTTGATTGTCTAATATGGTACTTATCCAAGACTAAAAAAAACCATCACTGTATTAAATAAGGAGGCAGACATGCCCGGGTTTGAAATATTTGGGGATGAAGAAAGAAAGCATGTGAATGATGTCCTTGAAACAGGCGTTCTTTTCAGATATGGATTTGAAGGTGCCAGAAATGATCATTTCAAGGCGCTTGAATTTGAGAAAAAACTGTGTGATATCACCGGCAGTGGATACAGCCATCTTTGTTCCAGTGGGACAGCAGCTTTAGTTACAGCACTGGCTGCCTGCGGTATTGGGGCAGGCGATGAAGTTATTATCCCGCCATTTACCTTTGTTGCCACTTTTGAGGCTGTTATCAATGCGGGTGCCATACCTGTTTTCAGCGAAATTGATGAGACGCTTTGCCTTAATCCTGATAGACTTAAAGATGTCATTACTTCAAGAACAAAGGCGGTTGTTCCGGTTCACATGTGTGGTTCTATGGCAAGGATCAAAGAGATTAAAGATGTGTGTGATGAAAAAGGCCTGATCCTTCTTGAAGATGCCTGCCAGTCTTTGGGTGCAACTTTTGGCGGCAAAGTCCTTGGAACGTTTGGCAACGCCGGGTGTTTTTCTTTTGATGCGGTAAAAACTGTGACCTGTGGTGAAGGCGGCGGCATTATTACTGACAGCAAAGATGTATATGAAAAAGCAGACCAGTTTTCTGATCATGGTCATGACCACCTTGGCGGTCCAGACAGGGGGGCGGATGATCATCCCATTATGGGTACTAATTTCAGGATCAGTGAACTGAATGCTGCTGTGGGTCTTGCTCAGCTGAATAAATTGGATCAAATCATAGAGACGCAAAGAAATAACAAGTATGCCATTAAAGATGCCATGGCTGACATACCCGATGTCAGTTTTCGGTATATCCCTGATGCCAAGGGAGATTCAGCCACATTTTTAAGCTTTTTTTTACCCACACAAGACAGAACAAAACAGGTGGCTGAAAATCTAGCAGAAAATGGTGTGGGTTGCCCATATTGGTACGATAACAACTGGCATTACTATAAAAAGTGGAACCATTTAAAACAGATGAAACGCTCAGCAAAACTTGCCTTTGAGCTAGCAGACAATTTACCGGATTATCAAAATCTTGAACTACCGGAATCAGACAATATTATGAAAAGAACCCTTTCCATGCAAATCATGTTGTCCTGGACAAAAGAAGATATTGAAAACAGGATTCAATCCATAATGAAATCATTTAAAGGATAAAAAAAATGTTTAGAAACTTTAAACTGGTTCCTAAAATCATATTTGGAAGAGGCTGCTTTTCACAATTGGATGACATCATAGAAGAAAAACGTGAAAACTCTAAATCATGGGTTGTATTTGTCATCGATGATGTATTTAAAGGCAAATCCCTTGAAAAAAGAATTCCTCTGCACGATAGGGACATGCTTTTATGGGTAAATGTGGATGATGAGCCCAAGACAAAATATGTCGATCAACTGACTTGTGATGTAAAAGCATATCACTCAACACTTCCCAGTGCTATTATCGGTATTGGTGGCGGGAGCAGCATGGATCTGGCAAAAGCGGTATCCCTGATGCTGACCAATGAAGGGTCTTCCACTCTTTATCAAGGGTGGGATCTGATAAAAACGCCTGCGATCTACCATATAGCCGTACCCACGCTTTCAGGAACAGGTGCAGAAGTCTCAAGAACGGCTGTTCTAACTGGTCCCGAAAAAAAATTGGGACTGAATTCAGATTACACGGTATATGACCAAATCATTCTTGATCCGGAACTGACTAAAAGCGTTCCAAAAGATCAGCACTTTTATACAGGTATGGACTGCTATATCCATTGTATAGAATCTCTTCAAGGCACTTTTTTAAATGAGTTTTCCAAATCCTATGGCGAAAAATCTCTTGATCTTTGCCGCGAAGTCTTTATAGACGATCACCCCGATAAAGCGGATAAGCTGATGATGGCATCTTTTTTTGGTGGCATGAGCATTGCCTATTCTCAGGTGGGTGCCTGCCATGCATTATCTTATGGGCTTTCCTATGTTCTGGGTACCCATCACGGAATCGGATGTTGCATTGTCTTTGATTACCTTTCCGAATTTTATCTGAACGGGGTAAAAGAGTTTCGAGAAATGATGGAAAAATGTCAAATTGAATTGCCAAGGGGTCTTTGTAAAAACCTTGCTGATGATCAGATTGAAAAAATGGTCACTGTTGCCCTTGGCCTTGATCCTTTGTGGGAAAACTGTCTGGGTAAAGATTGGAAAAATATTATGACCCCAGATAAGGCAAAATCTTTATTCCTTAAAATGTAAATGAGACAACTATGACAATCGCTATAATCCCATCCAGATATGGATCAAGCAGACTTGAAGGCAAACCCCTTGTTGATATTGCCGGCAAGCCCATGATACAACGGGTGTATGAACAGGCACAAAAATCTAACGCAGTTACAAAAACCATTGTTGCCACGGATGATAAAAGAATTATTACGGCGGTTGAGGCCTTTGGCGGTCATGCAGTCATGACATCTGATGACTGTCGTTCCGGAACAGATCGGGTGGCCCAGACAGCAGATATGCTGAACCTTGGCCCTGATGAGATTATTGTTAATATCCAGGGGGACCAACCGGTATTCAATCCTTTAACAATTGATGAACTGATATCCCCTTTTGCCAATGATACTGACCTTGCTATGTCAACACTTGTATTCAAAATAAAAGACAAAAGGGAAATCACCGACCCCAAAGATGTCAAAGTCACTTTTGATAATAATGGTTTTGCGCTTTATTTTTCAAGGGCCCAAATTCCTTATCCAAGGGACAAAGACACAAAAGCAGATTTTTACAAACACCTTGGATTTTATGCATACAAAAAAAGTTTTTTAGATAAGCTGGTTACCCTTGAGACTGGAACGTGTGAGCACATAGAGAAACTGGAACAATTAAGGGTCCTTGAATTTGGTTATCAAATAAAAGTGGTGATCACCCCGTATGATTCTCCTGAAATAGATTTACCTGAAGATATAAAAAGGATTGAAGCTAAGCTTTTGCAATCATAACACATCATGCGATCTTTATATAAAATAATTCATACGACATGTCACACCCAATGGGGAGGTCTAGAAAAAAGAATTTTTAACGAATCTGTCTGGATGGAGAAAAACGAACACAAAGTTATTATTGTGGCCCCCAAAGACACCCCTTTATTTTTAAAAGCAAAAGCGCATGGGTTTAAAGTCTATGGAATTGATTTTAAGCGATTGTCAACCTTTCAGGATTACAAACGTCTAAAACGATTTTTTTATAATGAAAAGCCCGATATTATCAATACCCATGGGAATATAGATTCTAAATTAGCTCTTTTTGCTGCAAAAAAAAATGAGGTTCCTTTAAGGATTCTATCCCGGCACATTAGTGCCCATGTCAGAAACTCATGGTTCAATCGTATTGTCTATAAAAAGCTTTGCCACTATATATTTACGACTGCCGATTATACGACTAAACATCTTCAAAAAGTGTTTAAGCTAAAGGACATGGAAATTTTTTCCATGCCAAGCGGTATTGTCCCGCCTGAGAATCTTTTAGAAAAGGAAACCGCCCGGAAAATGCTTGCGGATGAGCTTGGTCTTGATCCTGAAACAAGATTTATCGGGTTTGTGGGCAGAGTATCAGAAGACAAAGGCATTTCAGTACTTTTAAAGGCCTTTAAAAAAGTTAAAAATGGCCTGCCTGGGTTTCATGTTGCCATCATAGGGGAAGGTACAAGTAAATATAAAGAATTCCTTCAAAAACTGGCACGCACTCTTGATATAGAAGGCACCGTTCATTTCACAGGGTTTAAAGAGGATGCCTGGCCGTATTACAGGGCCTTCGACTTAAAAGTTTTACCATCCAAAGATATTAATGGGATACCATTTGAAGGAATTCCACAGTCACTTTTAGAAGCCATGCTGTGCGAATGTCCGGTTATTGGATCTAAAAGTGGTGGAATAGTTGATATTATTGAACATGAGGAGACAGGTCTGTTGTTTGACACTTCGAACCCATCTGATCTTGCGGATAAAATTGAACAAAGCATGCGAAACAAAGAGGCAACCAGAAAAAGAGTGGATACTGCCTGTAAGCTCGTAAAAAAACATCATACCATTGATGTCATGGGTAGAAATATCATCAGGATTTATCGGCTGCACCAGGTTAAGCTGGATCGGCAGCCTTATTAACAATTTTTTTATACTATTGTTGACAAAAAGTGCCTTACTATCCTAAAAGCTTAAAATGTTTTCAATGATGAATACAAAAATCTGCATACCTTCTTTTGAAATGAGGTGTTAATTGATATATTTAATCAACCCGTTTATTACAAGTAAAGAAAGATATGGTAAGGATATTGGTGATATCGGCGGACACCAGATGCCGCTGGGTATTTATTACCTTGCCTCATTTCTTCAAAAAAAAGGGCACTCTGTTAAAATCCTTGATTGTGAAGCCCTGGATATTACCCACGAAAAACTGATCGATATGCTGTCAGATTCTCAGGCAAAAATAGTAGGAATCACTTCGACAACCGTGTCGTTTTACAGAGCCAGGACACTTGCTGTTTTAATAAAAGACCGACTGCCCCATATTAAGATTGTAATAGGCGGACCCCATATGACGGCCATGCCGCTTCCAACCATGGAAACAAAAGCATTTGACTTTGGCATTGTCCATGAGGGTGAAATCGCATTCGAAAAATTAGTGTCACACATTGTTCATAAAAAAGGCTCATTGGAAGATATCCCCAATCTTTATTATCTTAATAATGATGGAGTGGTGACCAATCCAGTTGCAGATTTTATTAAGGATTTAGACTCGATTCCTTTTCCTGCCCGTGACCTTTGCGATGATTATTATATGTACAAACCACCGGTAGGTGCTTTCCGTAACCAGCCGGTAATGAATATCATCACCAGCAGAGGCTGCCCATATAAATGTATTTTCTGTGACAACAATACGTTTGGTCGAAAAACGCGCTTTTTTTCTGCTGAATATGTTGTGGATGAAATCACCCAATTGATAGAGAAATTCGGTGCAAAGGAAATCGCTTTTCTGGATGATACCTTTATTTTAAAAAAAGACCGATACTATAAAATTTTTGAGTTGTTGAATGAAAGAGGTCTAAAATTTTCATGGACGTGCATGACTCGGGTCAATAACCTGGATTATGATATTTTAAAACATATGGCTGAAAACGGATGCTGGCAGGTACGGATCGGTATTGAAAGCGGCAGTCAAAAAGTACTGGATTTCATCAAAAAAGGAATCACGCTTGATCAGGTTAGGAATGTCACCCAATGGTGTAAAGAATTAAAAATCAGAACATCTGGATTTTTTATGATTGGTCATCACATTGATACACCTGAAACCATACAGGAAACCATAAACTTTGGGCTTTCATTACCATTAACAGATATTATTACGACCATCAATACGCCTATACCCGGTACAGAATCGTACCAGTTGGCCCGTCAGTATGGTACATATGATGAAAAAGACTGGACATCACTGAACTATTGGACCCCCGTTTTTGTTCCCAATGGGCTAACTCAAGAATTTATGATGGAAAAACAGGCTGAATTCTATCGAAGGTTTTATATGCTTCCGAGGGTGATTTTACAGCAAATCGGTAAAATAAGATCATTTTCCGCGCTTAAAATGTTTCTATATAATGCTTACCTTGGTTTGGGTTTTCTTAACAAGAAGAAAAAAACTGATTGATGAATAACAAACAAAACAGCCCATTAGATGGAAAACCCCAACTGCCGGTTGTGGTCATTCCTGCATATCAGGTCGACAAAAGACTAATTACGCTTGTAGATCAACTCTTAAAGGAAGCATATCCATTAATAGTCGTGGTGAATGACGGCTCTGATGCAGACTGCGACCCGATTTTTAAATCACTTGATAAAAAAGACCACGTGACTGTATTACATCACGCGGCAAATCTGGGGAAAGGCCAGGCCCTAAAGACTGCGTTTAATTATGTACTACTTGAAAAAGCAGACAATATGGGTGTTGTAACCGTTGATGCCGATGGTCAGCATCTATCAACAGATGTTTTAAAAATCAGTCATAACATGGCAAAAAATCCGGATTCACTCTGTTTGGGTTTTAGAGAATTCAAGGGAAAAATTCCTTTGCGAAGCCGGATTGGAAATGTTTTAACAAAATTGATTTTTCGATTTTTGATCGGCAAAAAAATCATGGATACACAAACAGGATTGCGAGCAATCCCCATTGGTTTCCTCCCTCAGCTTCTACAGATCAAAAGCACACGGTATGAATTTGAATTAGAGATATTAGTGATAGCCTGCCAGCAAAAAATAGAAATCATGCAAATTCCCATTGAAACTATTTATGAAAAGAATAACCCTACCTCACATTTTAACCCTCTTTTTGATTCTATTAAAATTTATTTTGTTTTTATACGATTCCTGTCCGCTTCGATTATTGCAAGCCTGTTCGATATGATGATTTTTTCAATAGGTTTCTTTTTTTGTGAAGATGTCTTTATCAGCATTGTATTGGGAAGACTGGGGGGAGCGGCCTTAAATTTTTCAATGGTAAAAACCATTGTTTTTCACTCTAAAAGAGATGTCTTTACCGAACTTGCAAAGTATTCGGCACTTGTGATTTTTTTGATGTTGATTTCCTATACGCTCATCTTAAATTTAATAAATCTGCTGCATATAAACCCCTATATCGCAAAGATAGGCGCAGAAACCCTTTTGTTTCTGGCAAGTTTTGGTATCCAAAGAGTATTTATTTTTCACTCTAAAGCCTGAATATTTTGATATTTTTAGCACCCCCGGCTTTTGAAATTTTATCATTAAGGATAATTATGTTTGAGCCAAACCAATCCTTTTAAAGAGGTGTTAAAAAATTAAATTTTTGATGAAAGATGGAAATCCTCGGAGACAGGATCTTGTCGGTTGATGATTTTCAAAAAGAGAGTTATACTCGTTAAAAAAGTTCCTGTTGATCAGATTCTGACACCTGTATATATCTTTTGGAAGTTGCCGCTCTAATAGAAATTTGACTCCTGATCGATACTATCATGATTAACCGCTTGGAATCTGTTGCAAAAAATATGTATTGATTTTTAGAAACAACATTTAAGATCCAAAAAAAATAAAAGTAAGATTAAAATCAGGAAGAAACTGGATGAGAGAAATTCTCTCGCGATTAATAAAGGTCAAGGTGGATTTTTGAGCCCTGCTGGAGGTAGTATTAATGAAATTTTCATATAAACTTTCCGTTACAATTTTTACTACGGGGATGATAGTTTTGATATTATTGTCATTTGCTATATACCAATTCAACTATCACTCAGTAATAAAATCACAGACGGAATTTACTGAATCTATTGTCAACGAAATTTCAGATGATATTAATCATATGTTTTCTGAAAAAATTAAAATAGCCCTTACCCTGGCCAATTCCAACACTATTATACAAGCTTTAGAAGACAGTATTGCTTCTCATGCCGATCTGCCGGATGAAAAAAGAAAAGAATCAATAAAACAATTAAATGAAAAATGGAAATCAACAAAAGACTCTTCTGACAAATTTATTCTTGAATTTACTGATAATATAGCTGCACAATTTCTAAAAAGGCAGCAAAAACTTCTTAAAGATGAGTATGGAGAAATATTTTTTACCAATAAATTTGGTGCTTTGGTTGCATCAACATCAAAGCTGTCAACTTTTTCACACGGACATAAATACTGGTGGATGGAATCTTATAACAACGGAAAAGGAAAAGTATTTTTTGATGATCGAGGATATGATGACAGCGTTGGTGGATATGTCCTGGGACTTGTTGTTCCCATCAAAAAAGGGACTCAAATCATCGGGATATTAAAATGCAACCTCAGTATCCTTGGCAGTATCAGCGAATTGATATCTGACGCAGAGCACAAATTATTCGGGAACTTCAAGCTGACACGCTCCGGTGGAAGGGTTGTCTTTGAAGAAGGATTTGAACCATTAAGCACGCAGATTCATGACAATTTATTTAAACAATTAAAAAATAATGATCACGGATCAATCATTATCGATGATTTCAAAGAAAAGTACCTGGTTGGTTTTTCACAAATCAAACTGACAAAAAATGAAATTAGACATGGTTTTGGTGGCACATTTGAATCTGTTGATCATAAAAAAGGTAACAAGGGAGAATCATGGTATGTCCTTTGTTATCGTCGAATGAGTATTATCCAGGCACTGATTAATAAACCAATTAAATCAATTTTTTTAATGGGTATTACAATATTAATCATATTGCTGCTTGTTTCTTACCTTTTTGGTGAAAAAATCGCCCGACCCCTTACTGCTCTCAACAAGGCTACCCAAAAAATTGGAAAAAGAGATTTCGATTACGAAATTGATATATCACAAAATGATGAATTCGGTATTTTGGCGCACTCTTTTAAGGTTATGTCCGACAAGCTTCAAAAAACCACGACATCCATAGACAACCTTGAGAATGAAATCGGTGAACGCAAAAAGGCAGAATATGCACTGAAAAATAATCAAAAATTTCTTAATAGCGTTATCTATCAAAGTCCATTCGCAACTTGGATATCTGATGAAAAGGGAACAATAATTAAATGTAATGCTGCCTTGGAAAAACTTTTAAATATTACCGAAGAACAATTGATAGGTAAATACAATGTTTTTGAAGATAA